>JBHLPB010000189.1:0-5057 GCA_048939905.1 Promethearchaeota archaeon | reverse complement strand
GGAATCCCCAACAGACCAATCGTGGTCGCATCAATCATTGACTGAAACAAGACCATGAAGAGACCACAGACTGAACCAATCAGAAATGATGCGGGAATGTATAGTCTATAGAAGTGACTGAAGTGTGAGAAGTGGAATAGCTGACGAAGTGGGGTGACATCCCTATTGGACTGGGATTGTACCTTGTCGACCATTTCGCTCCACACAAATACTAGCGTGAAGCTCTTACTATTAAACCGATTTCGCGTGCGCTCGTGTAGAATCTGAGATGCCCTACTTCACGACCATGACAGGACATTCAGCCATGAGCACTATTCTCTCCGTTGTGCTACCCATCCCAGCACGCCTTCCACCTGAAGTCCCTCTTGATCCAATGACTATTAGATCCACTCCATTGTGTTCGCCAGCTTTAATAACACGCTCAGCAGGTAGACCCTGCTCGAGAACAAGTTCAGTTTCAATATTGAATTCCTTCGATGCGTTCTCATATCCTGCCAACAAGCTCCTCCCGTGATTCAAGTACTTGGCCAAGACTTCTTCAGCGTTCATATCAGTCATTAGTGACAGTTGATTCACTGATGGAGTTGGTACAACATGGACTATGAACAACTTGGACTTCGTCATCTCAGCCATCTCGAACGCTACGGTTGCAGCTCTTGCGGAGCCCTCACTCCCGTCCACAGCCAATAGAATGTTCTTCGCCTGGCAGAAGATTCGCCCAGGTAGGCAATAGGTTATCGATTCCATAATGGTACTCTCGCTTGAACTTTGAAATAGGTATGTATAGGTGAAATCCCTAAGTCCGACTTTGGAATCAGTGTCTGCCAACATTTAACTGTAGAGGATGTTTTAATCTCCTGTGCATTAACACGTGTCAGAAGGAGGAGAATTTGTTTGACACAATCTGACATTGTAGAATATCATGACAAACAACAGTATCCAAGCCACGGTGGAGCTGTGGCAGGAGTCATAATCGTTATTGCAGCATTCCTTGCTGCGGGATTCTACTCACTGTGGAACTTATGGAATACGTACAGTTCGCAGGTTATGGCCTTCATAAACGATATCTTGACAGTCATCAGTGTGGTAATCTCTCCAGCTGATGCCGCTATTGCGATAGGTGCGATACTGCTAGGTTTGATTCTGCTCAGCATGTTCGTAGCATTTGGAGCTTCATGGCTAGCGAAGAGGCTGGGAGGTACATTGATCTACATCGGCGCCTTCTTCATGAATCTCATAACCTGGGCCCTTCCTATCATATTGCTTGTCACAGGAGTCCCGTTGCAGTGGCCGGTTCTGATACCTGGCGCAATCACGCTCTTTTTTACGTTGTTGCTCTTCACGGTTTTCAGAGACAGGATTCAGCGTGCTGGAGAAATAGTGAAGCTTACTGGACAAGCATGTTTGGATGAGAAGGGGGTCTTTGTGCCACCAATTCTCGTCATGTTCTTCACACTAATCTCAGCTGTGATGTTTGGAGGAATCGTCTTCTATTCAGTGGATGTGCTGTCGGGAGGACATGCTCTGGATGTCTTCGGAGGAAATCCCGCGTATCCACTTACGCTCGAGAATGGATGGATGGCAGGGATTGGTGTTGTGTTGTATCTCTTTGCTACATTCTTCTTCTACAACCTAGCTTACGGAACCTCGTCTGCCATGGTCTATCTCTATATGAGAGGCCGAGATCCAGACTTGGGAGACGGGATCAGATCAGCCCTGGGTGTCATCACGGGCATCATTGTCCTAAGCATCCTGAGTGTAATCATAGTAATAATCAGAATGGTTCTAGAACGAGTCGGCAGAGAAGCAGGAGGAGTCGGCGGCGCTGCAGTCGGACGCGCCGCAGGAGGCATCCTTGGTTGGATATGGTGGTTGATCAATTACTTCACAATCCCTGCAATGGTTGCAGAGGAACTGGGTGCAAAAGACGGCATCAAGCGGAGTGCAGGTCTTGTAAAGGACAACTTCGTAGACGTCATAATAAAGGAAACGGCGGTTAGGTGGGCTTTCGGAGCCCTTGCTGCCATGTTCTTCATTGCGTTTGCCCTCGGCGGCGCTCTCATAGGCTGGGTAGTGTTCACTGGCGACATCATCATGACGATTGTGCTAGGAGTGGTCTTTGCGGTCTTGGCAGGCATTCCTGTTTCGCTGACTCTAAGGACCTTCGACATAGTCTATGTCACCCTGCTCTATGTCTTCATTAGGAGGAAGGAAGGAGACATCACCGGGAAGAGTGCTATTCCGGCTCCGATGGAGAGGGAGCTCGACAGAGCATACACCGCGGCTCAGGGAAGCGGCTAGTTTCCACAGAGTCAACTGGATGGGAGGAGTCAGTAGGCTCCTCTGTCCTCCTTTTTCGGAGGATAGTCAGTCAGTGACCTCTCAGTCAAGCCACTCAAAGGCCTCATTCCACGTCACACTGGAACACGCATACGGATTGAGATAGACTGTTCTGAAGAATTTAGGTAGCTGATTTCTTTGGCGAGCCTTGACGAATGTCGGGTGGACAAAATCATTCCTACCAATGTAGTAAGCGAAGACATATGGAGCAAAGAAGTTCGGGCTGCCTTCAGGCGTCCTTGAACTCATGAAGCCTACTAGTGCCTCAATTCTCTCTCGAGGACTGTAGCTGCGATCTACCATATAGTCCACGACCTCTTCAGAGGGCGCTTTGTCCTGATTGAGCATCATTGCTGCATTGATACTAAGAACTCTGGACAGATCAGTCGTTGCTCTGGCCGCAGTACGCACGCGTGTGCCCTTTCCCACTCCCAAAAAGTCGACGGCTGTATCCGCTGTTCCCTCCGCGATTATTGAATGTCCTGTATGGAGCAACACAACTGAGAGATCAGTCCATCCGTGATCTCTGCATGCCTTTTCCCGCCACAAGTTCGAAACATGGTGCTCGTACTCATGATAGATTGCCCCAGTCACAGTGTTTGGGTTGATTCGATGGTCAATGTTGAACTCATTCACCGACCGGAAGTCACCTTGGTACCAATTGTAGGCCCCCCAAGGCTTGTCTGTCACTGCCTTGTACCTTATTCCATTGTCAGTGACCGACATTCCCATGACATCGTACACCTTCTCCCGGAACAACTCTCCGATTTCGACAGACTCTTTCTGCAACTCTACCTCAATGAATTCCCTCGCAGCGTCCCCAGTGACTTCCCCCGCACTCTGAAATCTGGTCACACGCTCAGCCGTATCAGCGCCAGGGAATTCCGAGAAGGCTTCGTCCACACGGTTCCGGACCCGCTCAACCGTACTCTCTGGGAACGATTTGGGTTCGACGTGAAAGAGACTCTCCACCAATTTGGCGTAGGGAATGTCTTGGCCGGAGAGCCACGCCAGTGTTGTCTGAAGTGACTTGATATCACTAAGCATGCACTTCCGACGGAGGTCTTCTGCTATCTCATTAGAAATCCTATCTTTGAGTGTTTCCAGCTCATGTAGGATTTCGTCAGGTGCTCTGTCATCTTCCTGCCTAGCAGGAGCGAGTTCGTCAGGTCCGAAATATGCATCAACTATGCTTGTGCCGGTGATTCTCTCAGTTAGATGTCCAATCTGACCACACAGGCGTACCCATTGCTCTCCAATATCCATTCCCAGCACTCCAACAACAAGAGTACATTCGGCGCTAGGCCTCGATTTCTTGACCATCAAGACCCTTTTTAGTCCCTTCGGATTAACGTAGTCGAGTGATTCGGCCATGCCAAAGAAGAGGAGTAGTTCCAGGGGGAAAGTTGGTCTTGCCGTGGTGGTCATAGCAGTTGTTGCCGTAGTAGTAATCGCGTGGCACGATGGCCTCATAGGCGCTACAAGTATCGCTGACATCAATTCGGGTGACGTTTCTGTTGGAACAATCGTCACAGTGAAGGGAGAACTGACAGGAAGGTTGGGTAACGTTCATACTATCTCACAAGGTAGCAACTTCCTTGTGTTTACGTGGGATGGAACGAGTCCCCCAATAAACTCGATAATCGTGGTCACCGGAGAAGTAAGCAGTCTCCTTTCTCTCGACAGTGTTACGGCTGTGAGGCAGGTCCTAGTCTTTAGATGACAGATGAGTCCTTTGAACTGATTTTCTGAGTGCTCAGAGAGAACTTCTCGGAAGTGTCGAGAGTTCGGATCGTGAGAACAGACTAGCAGAACCTGTCCTCTCGATTAGCGTGAATGTGACATCGTTCTCAGATATCTCAATCAATGTATGAACTTGGGTCGTAGCACCACGAATTCTGCGAGAGAGAAGTGTGCCAGTTGTATAATGGACCATGTTGTTGAGATTCCACATCCATGGAACATGACGATGACCGTTGAGGACGACCGAGCAATTGGCTAGGTCCAGGATTCCGAGAACTGCCCCGGAGTCTTCAACCACGTTGTGTTCCCTACCGGTATGCGGGACCGGAATGAGATGGTGATGGAGAGCGAAAATACGGACTTTCTCTTTTGCTTGTCCGAAGAAGTCGCTGATTTCATCATATTTGGTGCGGCCCACATGACCTGCATCATTGTCCGGTTCTGCACTGTCTGCTGCATAAAGCGCGATGTTATCATCTTCATAGGTCTTGAATCGTTCACCCAGCAGCTCCTCAAAATGGACTGCACCGTAGTTACGCTCGTCATGATTCCCAGGAATTACCACCATCGGAACGGACAAGCCCTCCACCACGCCCGCAAACTCCTCGTATTCTTCTCTCAGTCCTTCAGCAGTAAGGTCTCCCGTGATGAGCAAGAGAGGCGAAGTAACGTGGGCAGCCCGCTTCTCAATACTGTCAACAATCTGTCGGAAATCGTCAGTACTTACACCGTCTTCTCCGATGTGGATGTCACTCATGTGAAAGATTGTCTTCTTGGTTTCACCCATTATCTGAACCCTCCTGAAACGCAGGCAGAGTGGCAAGCAGCATGACATGCACTGTGACACACACAGGCACTATGGCAGGCGCTGTGGCAGGCACTATGACAAGCATCATGTGATACACATGCAGAATGACAAGCATCATGTGATACACAACGACTTGTCTCCTCAATTATCGGCCGCAGTGGCTCTC
>JBHLPB010000188.1:0-5076 GCA_048939905.1 Promethearchaeota archaeon | reverse complement strand
AATTTCCCTGCGTATGCCGTGGTAGGTACACAACGCATGTTCTCATCTCCTTCCTTGAAGCTCGCATCGAGACCTCCCAAGAGTAGAGCTTCTGAGAACTTGTTCTTAGCTATCCATTCCGCCAACCTGTCAATCCACCCCCACTGCTCTGAGCTGTGAGGCTGGAAGCGGGGTACGAGAAAGACCATCTTCTTCTCCTTGTACCAGTAGAGCTCGAATGGCAGCACTAGTCTTCCATTCTCCATGGAAACAAAGAGGGGAAGCATGTCGCTCTTTATGAAGCCAATCCGTTCGGCATTGAGTGCCCTTGTAAGGTGAGCTGTACTCAGGAAACCAACTTCGCCAAGACCATGAAAACCGCACACAAAGGTTGATCCGGACTCAACTCTGAACCCTTCCTTCACGATTATCTCAAACGTCGAATCTCTTGTTGCGACAAATGCCATTACTTTCATACCTCAGTTTCAGAGATGAAACTCGCAGCAGTTCCTTGTACACTTGCTAATGAAGCCAGGCGACCCACTCCTTTTTAGACTATGTATGTGTCCCATATCATACAGTATGGCAGATTCATCCATTCGAGATATATTCAACAGTTATGCTAAGCGATAAGACTAAGAGGATAATATAGCAATTCATAGAATGAATGCGTGTCAAAGATCGGCGGGGTAGAAAGCAAATTGAGCACGCTCAGGCAGCTTGAGTTGGCACAGGTCGCTCCACGCCTTCTTGAACTGTTAAGAAGAGAGGGCTTCGGCGCCCTTACCGAATTCCAGGCTGAATCGGTGAGCATTGGGGCAATGCGAGGAGTGAGTCATATTCTCGTGACGTATGATTACGAAGAGGCGTATCAGATAGCCGAGATTGCACTTCTCAACAAGGTGACATCAGACATACGTGCCAAGGCTCTTGTCCTGTGCCCAAACCCGCATCACGCTGAGAAGAAATACCAGTCACTGAGTCAGAAAGGCAGGCGCATAGGAATTCAGGTCACTGAGATTATCAGGAGGGGCACTGCCGCGAGAGGTGACTGGGAAGAAGGCAGAGTCATTGTGTCGACGTTTCATGCAATGGATGTCGCCATCAGAACACGACCAGAGATAATCGAGGGCGTAGAGTGTGTGCTGATTGACAGGCTGGACTTGATAGGACAACCAGGTCTTGGTGCTAGACTAGAGAACTTGCTGGTTTCGCTGATGGGAATGGAGGTCAGTCTGCAGTACATCGCCATTTGTCCACCTGTTTCCGACATTCCTGAATTAGCACATTGGTTGAGTGCCCATATAGTCGAAGACAAGAAAGCCGACGTAGACGTGATCTTCAGTGCGAAGGCCTTTGACAGCGTCGATGAGTCGTTGGCAGACCTCACGGAGTATGTTCATTATCGCCGTGGCCAGGTGATGGTACTTGGAGCCAATATACCAACCTGCGAAGAGCTGGCTGCACAGTTTACAGGAACCTACGAGGGTGAAGGAAACACCTCTCTTGACCTTAGACTCTCACCTGATCGTAGGGACGATTTGCGGGGTGTTGCTAGCGATGTTAGGGCATCCTATTCGAACTGTGGCTTGACACAAAGGCTGGCAGCTGCGGTATCGAGGGGAGTGGCGTTTATTCATGAGGGGGTTCCTCGAGTCCAAAGACGACGTGTCACTCAAGCTTGGGAAGAGGGGATTCTGCCAGTCATCGTTATGCCGATTCGATATGCAATAGCCAGTGGTCTAAGGGCCACTGTGGTCTTTCTGCTGGGTGCATTCATGCAAGAACTCGGCAAGGAGTTGACACAAGAGGAGAGTGTTACTATGCTCTCAGAATGGCAGTTCAACGATGTCCTTCAGGCTGCAGGCAGGAGAGGTGTAGACAACGAGGCGTTTGGTATCATCGTAGTTGACAACGAACAGGAGCGAACGAGAGTACTGGCCAAGTACTTTCTCATGGACTCCGAGGGTAACATCTCACCAGTTCCCGGAGAAGTTGACAGCGTCATGGATGACACTGAGAACATACAAAATCTAGTACTTGGGCAGATATGTGTAGAGCAGAGGGAGAACACAGATCCATTCTCTGTGATAGACCGTACATTCTGGTCCACAAGCAAGAGAATGACAGGCTTCTCTCAGCCAGATCTAATCACTGCTGATGGCACATCCGTGGAAGAGTTAATCTCACTTAGAACGACAAAATCCACCGAGAAGCGCGCGGAGGAGATACCTAGTGAGAGTGTTAGAGTCGTTTCTCTCAATCCGTCCAAGATAGAGGGTCTTGTGCATAGCGGGAGCAGAGAAATGTGGCACTATGTGTCGCTCAGATCTGCAGATGGGGTTTCCTGCTCATGTGAGTCATGGAAGTACCAAGGAATACGAAGACATAGGCTCTGCAAGCATCTTGTGCGATTTGCAAAGTACGCACTCCAAGATGAAGAAACCCTACCATATGCCCCCAGCGTAATCGAACAGTCATTGCGTGGACTTGAAACCATCGGCGAGCTGGAGAAGGAAGGGCTAGTACGGCGAGAGATGAAAGTGCTTACATGCACAGAACTTGGAAGAAGCGCGATGTATCTGGGAATCCCTGCACGGGACACGAAGAAAGCCATGAAGCTACTGAGCGAAGGAAAAGGTGACGTGAAGAAGATTATTCTTGATGTGGCCATCGCGAGAGGGAATCTTCCCAAAGATGTGCTTGCTCGCGTACTTGACTCTATGCCTGAAGATGGCGTTGAGAATTGGGTTTGCAGCGATGATGAGCTCCCAGGGATTGTGGAGAACTGTATCGAGGAGATTGACTACATCAATCTGGTTCTCTTGAAACTCGTGGGCAGCAAGAAGAAAGGTACCCTGAGAAAGAAGAGCATCAAGTTGGAACAGAACCTTCACGCTCTGCTTGAGACATTCAGGTAGCTTTTTACGGAAGGACATTCGAGCAGGGGCTCGAGTCCGGGCAAGTCCTACTGTCTATTACTATGGTGATGTGTGGATGAAGCTGTTCGAACATGAGGCCAAAGAGGTCTTTCAGGCCTTTGGAATGCCAACGCCACCGGGTGGTGTGGCTAAAACACCGGAAGAGGCCAAGAAACGAGCTGCAGAGGTAGGGAAATCAGTAGTTGTGAAGGCGCAGGTACTTGCCGGAAAGAGAGGAAAGGCCGGAGGCGTGAGATTCGCCGATACCCCTGATGAAGCAAGGAAACACGCTGAAGCGATACTTGCAATGCGCATCAATGATTTGCCTGTGGAGGCGGTTCTTGTTGAAGAGAAGCTAGACATTCAACAGGAAATCTATGCAGGTGTGACGGTTGATCGAAATGAGCGCAAGTACGTTATAATCGGAAGTGCTGCTGGGGGCATGTCGATAGAGGAGCTCGCAGAGGAGAGTCCCGAGAAAATCATCAAACAGTATGTTGATCCTGATATTGGTCTGCAGCCCTTCGAGGCCAGAAATATGGCCATTGCAATGGGATTCAGGGAGAAACACATCAACAGACTTGCAGGGTTCTTCCTCAAGTTGTGGGAGATTGTGAGGACACACGATGTCGAACTCACAGAGATTAACCCTCTGATTCTGACCACAGATGGCAGATTCCTAGCTGCAGATGCGCGTCTGAACATAGACGATAATGCACTATATCGTCATAGGAAGATGGTCGATGAGCTCCAAAGAGAGCCTGCAGAACAGAACGAGAGGGAACGATTGGCCACGCAAGAAGGAATGGCCTATGTAGAGCTAGACGGGGATATTGCCTGCATCTGCAATGGGGCAGGCCTTACGATGGCAACATTGGATGCTGTGTCGCTCTACGGTGGCAAGGCCAGCACATTCTTGGATCTAGGGGGCGGAGCAGACGCAGAGAGAGTAGAGAAGGGCATTGAGATTGCGATGAAGTACGACAAGGTGAAGGCAATCTTGGTGAATATCATGGGTGGCATCACGAGATGTGATGAGGTAGCCAACGGCATTGTTTCAGCCAGGAGTGATGGGGACATAACAGTCCCCCTGGTAATCAGAATGGTCGGCACAAACGAAAAGGAGGGCCAGGAGATTCTGGCAAAGGCAGGAATACCATTTCTGAAGACGATGGAAGAAGCGGCCCAGAAAGTAGTCAGTCTTGTACAGGAGGGAGCATAGGTGGTCGTGTTGGTTGATAAAGATACCAGAGTTGTAGTGCAGGGAATTACTGGATCGCAGGGCACATTCCACTCAGAAGCAATGCTCAATTATGGTACTAGAATTGTGGCAGGAGTCACTCCAGGCAAACGCGGGGAAGTAGTACACGGGATTCCTGTCTATGACAGTGTCAGAGAAGCGAGGGAAGAGCAAGATGCCAACGCATCTGTCATTTTCGTGCCGGCGCCCTTCGCGAGGGATGCAGCCCTCGAGGCAATTGCAGCTGACCTCAATCCGGTTGTTGTAATCACAGAGCATGTTCCAGTGCTTGACGAGATGCGATTGATACATGCAGCTAAACGAAAGGGTATCACGGTGATAGGACCCAACACTCCCGGGATAATCACTCCAAATGCCAAACAGAAGTTGGGAATCATGCCGGGACATGTGTTCTCGGCGGGAAGGGCTGGTCTGATGTCACGTAGCGGCACGCTAACCTACGAGATTGCTGCGGGGATGACTGATGCCGGAATTGGAATCTCTACTGCAATAGGTCTCGGTGGAGACCCGTGTGTTGGACTAACGACGATTGAGGCAGTGAAGATGTTCAACGATGATTCGGACACTGACGCACTCGTCTTGGTAGGCGAGATAGGCGGCGACGCCGAGGAGCGCGCTGCAGAGTACATGAAGAAACATGTTGAGAAACCTGCTGTTGCGTTCATCGCTGGACGAACTGCACCCCCCGGAAAGAGAATGGGACACGCGGGCGCCATCATCAGTGGAAGCACTGGTACTGCAGCAGCTAAGATAGAGGCATTCACTGCTGCAGGAGTCCCTGTTGCAGAGAAACCAAGTGATGTAGCGAGGCTCCTGAAGGACGTCCTCTAGCAACTGACAAGTGGAAAGAGCACAAGCTTTTAAAACACAACCCAGCAGGGAAGCGGGAGCGGGCTCACTGGAAACTATGTCCGT
>JBHLPB010000187.1:0-5091 GCA_048939905.1 Promethearchaeota archaeon | reverse complement strand
GTTGCTGTCGCCCTGGACTTCTTCGGAAACTTCTCGGCCAGAGCAGGAAAGACACTCGGATGGTATCCTGATGCCCCAATCCCCAGAAGGAGCATTGTTGATGTCAAGAAGAGAAAAGTCGTGGCGAAGCTGGACACCAACATTATCGCAGCAGCCAGCAGAATACTTGCAGGTATGAAGACGTCTCGCCACCCTTTGTCTCCCAAGTAGCCAACAACAAGATGTGACACGGTCATTGTCACAACTGCTGCACTTGTTACTATGCCCGCTTCAGTTAGTGTCAGTGAGAGTTCGTCGCGGATGATAGGTAGGAATGGCGACAGGGCGCCCGTGTAGATGTGGTTGGAGAAATGGGCTATGGTTGACGCAATCAAGACCGCGTATGAAGCTCTAGTCACCTTGCCCAAATCTAATGTTCACATCCAGCACTGTGTGCTTCGGTGGCAACAAGACTTCATGTTAAGCATACTGATACTGTACCTTCCTAGAACCTGGTCTTTGTTATGGCCTAATGCTTTGATTGTGCAATGCAGTGGCAATCAGTGCGGCTTCGACTCCAAGAGAATGGAGCTCCCGTAGGTCTTCGCGGCTTCTAACCCCTCCTCCAGCTATGATTTTCATGTTTGTGTTGCGACAGACCTCAATCAGTCCGGGATGCACCGGTCCTTGCCCAGAGCCTACTAGCGAGAGTTCTAAGACTATCAATTCGCGCAACCCTGAAGACTCCATCAGTCGCGCCGCATCCTCAGGCCCTTTGTCACGGAAGTCCAAGCACGAGCTAAGCGTCTTCCCCTTCATCAAGTCGAGAGATCCAACAACCTCCTCTGAATGATGTTCCGCGATTTGCATCATAGCTTCGAGCGATTCGATTGTTTCTGTTGCTACTACTAGTCTAGTAACCCCGAACTCAAGGAGTTTCTCCACATCCGCCATGTTCCTCACGCCCGCATCTAGCATGACACCAACTCCCACATTGTCAGCTATCTCTGTCACCGATGATATGTTGCTCCCAGTCCCTGATATCGCATCCAGATCTGCAATATAGATCTCTTCGACGCCGAAGACACGCCTGAATACTTCTGCTACGTCTACCGGGTTTGAGCCCTCCACGATTCTGCTTCTGATGGGCTCATACTTGTCTCTTTCACCTGCAACTCCATGAACGACCTGCGCACCAAGGATGTCCATGACGGGGATAATTCGACACTCGCGATTCATAGCTCAGTTTCACAGTTTCTGTAAGAGTCTTATAGCTTACTGACTCTAGTCAACGCCGGGCTGACAATGCGAGTATTCGTCTACGAGCACATAACCGCCGGTGGTCTTGTTGAGGAGAGATGGGACCTCAGCTTCGCCGCGCAGGGTTTTGCTATGCTGAGTTCGCTTGCTCGGGCTCTGAACCATTTTGGTCACGAGGTCATTGTCGCCTTTGATTCTAGAATCAATGAGATGCTAATACCCCACACGGTAAGGAGGGAGCGAGTTTCGAATTCTTCTGACTGGTCTGAAGCAATTGACTCCCTCTCAGAGGACGCTGATTGTGCTATCGTCATTGCTCCTGAGGATGAGGGCATACTCACTGATGTCTTAGCGAAGATTCGTGCTGACGGATTGGATGTGGTTGGGCCAGATACCGAAACATCTGCTATCTGTTCAGACAAGGTCAAGTGCACCGAACTATACTCTGACCTCTCACTCCCAGTGCCCGCCACGGTATCTGCAAGCCTGGACCGCATTCTTGACGAGTCCTCAGGCATCGAATATCCTGCAGTTCTGAAGCCCGCTGTTTCTTCTGGAGCAATCCACACGAGCAGGGTTTCCGATGAGAAGGAACTCGAATCGCTTGTTGATCGTCTGAAAGGTTCCCTGCGAAGTCCTCGATTCGTTCTACAGGAGTTCGTTGAAGGAGTCGATTCTAGCGTATCATTACTTGTAAATGACGGACAGATGTACGTATTGTCAGTGAATCGTCAGTATGTTTCACTGGGCCGAGCGGGTTCCGTTTCGGGATATCACGGCGGAGAATGCCCCTTTGTTCACCCCGCAGGTGAAGAAGCTGTTTCCTCTGCACAGCAGATTATAGATTCTCTACCGGGTCTCAGAGGTTACGTGGGGATTGATTTTGTCTTACAAGGCAAGGAGGCTGTTCCTATGGACGTCAATCCTAGAGTCACTGTGTCTGCTGTGGGCATTGAACGCACACGAGGCCCAGAAGCGCTTGGGTGCATACTTGATTGTAGCGAAGGGCAGTTACTTGAGCTTCCTCCTAGTAGGGGCGTTTCGATATTCGAGGAGTACCTTGACTTGCCGGTGTCATTAGACCCATCAAGAATGGAAGATGACTACGCAAGAGTTATGGTGATCCCGGGGGTGGCCAGTCCCCCCATTCTGCTTCCAAGGGGCACTGGAACGGTGAGGCCATATGTTTGCGGTTGGGGTCTATCACGTGAAGACGCTCGCACGGATTTGGCAGCCGTGGAGAAACAGATCGACCAACGACTTGGAGTTGTAGGTCCTTGAGGGTGGTCGGACTAGATGTGGGAGGAGCCAACCTAAAGGGATGTGGACTCACCCTAGATGAATCAGGGTCCCCACACGATGTGTCCTTCAGTTCGCACCATTTCCCTGTCTGGCTTAGAAACCGGACGGAACTGTGGAGTCTGCTGTCACGAACCACTTCGGATCTTTCTGATAGTGGAACCCCAGACCTCGTTTCATTGGTGATGACCGCCGAACTATCCGATACCTTCGATACCAAGAGAGAGGGTGTGATCTCTATTGTGCGTGGTGCTTCTACCGCGCTTTCTGACACTCGTATCGTCTTTCCAAGTGTGGACCTGAAGCTATTGCAGCTTTCACAGGTGCTTGCTTCTCCCTTGTCTGTTGCCGCAGCCAACTGGCCTGTCCTGGCATGGACCATAGGTCGCGAGGTGCCTGATTGCATTCTAGTTGACGTTGGTTCCACTACCACCGATGTAATTCCAATCAGAAATGGTCTACCAGCAACCGCTGGAAAGGACGATACAAGTAGACTGATTCACGGTGAGCTAGTCTACACAGGAGCTCTCAGAACGGACGTGTCTGCAATCCTCAGAACGGTTTCAGTAGACGGGACACCATGCAGAATGTCATCCGAGTATTTTGCCACTTCAGGCGATGTCCATTTGGTTCTTGGCCATATTACCGAAGACCTGTACACGACAGAAACTGCTGACGGACGAGGGAAGACCCAGAAGGAATGCTTGGCGCGACTTGCGCGAGTGATATGTGGTGATATCGAAACGGTGCAAGAGGACCTGATTGTCGACATTGCTCAACAGGCTTGGGAACAGCAGCTCGAAGACATTCGGTCTGCAATAGGCCAAGTCTGTGGAAAAATGTCGATCACACCGGATGATGAGACCTTTGTGTTAGCCGGTCTCGGGGCCCATTTCCTTGGAAGAGAGGCAGTCAATGGCCTTGGCGCCAAAGCTGTCAGGAACTTGGAGGAAGTCTTGGGTGCAGAAGGTTCAGTGGCAGCGACGGCTTACTCAGCGGCGCTCTACGCAGGAATCAACTGGAGGAATTTCCTGTGAGGGCAGTCATCAAGATTGGCGGGAGTCTAGCGAAGAGTCCCGAAGAGCTCAGAGCATTGATGCAGAGCATCGAGGACTTGAGCAGCCGTCACACTCTCGTGATCGTGCCGGGTGGTGGCCCTTTCGCAGACAATGTGCGCGAACTCCAAGGAGCTCTGAACGCCTCTGATGCTTCTGCCCATTGGATGGCGATACTTGCAATGGAACAGTTTGGAGAATTGCTGTCCCAATATACCCCCAAGCTCGAAGTGTTCAGAGGCAGAGAAGTCTTGGAAATGATGGCCAAGGAACGGAGCTTCATTCTGCAACCCTATAGACTAATCAGAACCAAGGACGAGCTTCCTCACACTTGGAATGTGACTAGCGACTCAATTGCTGTCTGGGTTGCAATCCTAGTTGATGCGGACCTTGTCGTACTCGCAAAGAGCACGGACGAATTCCATAATCTCTATGAGAGTCCTGGCGGCAGCGGTGCCAGACCTCTGGAGATTGACGGAATCAGATCTCTAGTCAAGAATCGTATTGTGGATTCTTATGTGCCGATGGTCTACCCCCACTTCAAAGGAGCACTCCATGTCATTGACGGTAGAAAACAGGGAATTCTCGACCAAATCCTGCAAAAAGAAGACCAAAACCGCTAGGCTAGGTGGTGCCCCAGTATTCTCTTCAGCTCAGCGACCAGTGAGGAATCAACTCTGCCACTGTTGCGATTCCCTCCTGACAGAGCAGCTGTCCTTACGCCTACGATGTCTGGTTTCAGTGCAATAGCTCTTTCGAAGGTTTCTCCATTCAGTGAACCCGCGAGCGCTACCTCAAGGTTCTGCTTCTTAGAGGCCTGAATGAACTTGGATACTTGTGCATCTGACATGAAATCGAAAAGGGTCTTACCATCTTTGATGGCTGTATCTACCATCACAACTTTCACACCAATGCTTTGTACAATCAGCGGCAAGTCCAATGGATCCATTGTGCCTGCTCGACTATGGTCTGCATAGAGTGCGGCGACGGTTTCGCTGTCGCGTTTGAAATCATCGAGTGTTTGTACCACACATCGAAGGACATCTCTTGCGTCCTCATGGGTTCGCGTACCATGAAGTCCCACCTTGACGTAGTCAGCCCCTGCTATCGATGCACCGAGAGCGGCTTGCGCGACAGTTCCAGGAAGGTTGGGGACATCACCCAGGGCAGCACTGACTGGGATACTCGGCCCTACAACCTTCTTCACTCGTCTGATCAGCTCCGGGGCCGCCGCTCCTAGCGAGCCTGCTGTAGGATCTTTCACATCTATTATGTCCGCTCCACCTGCCACAGCTTCGACTGCATCATTCTCATCTGTAGGACTGACCAAGAGCTTTGTCACATCGGACACGCCTCTCTGGAGCAAACGTGTCCCTAATGACTGCTCCGATTGAACTCTTGAATCATCTACTTGAACTCTAACAGTCTAGATTAAGTCTGAAACCCACTGGACTATCTGAAGGGCAAGTCTATCATTGTGGGTGGAGGTATATAGCTC
>JBHLPB010000186.1:0-5104 GCA_048939905.1 Promethearchaeota archaeon | reverse complement strand
GTCTGGGCGTCTATAATGGATACGAACTAGCATACTATAAACAACAATCCAGCACCTGGATGAGAATCAATGTAGATGACTTCGGAGTCAGCACTTCCGGGGTTGGAAGTGTTCGAGGCGTTGAGATTGCCGATATTGACGATGATGCCTCCAGAGAACTGGTGTGCTTGATAGAACAACCCAACCACCTGGAGGACTCTGCTCTAAAATACTACAAGTTCAATTCTGGCAATTGGAACCAATATGACATTCCAAACGTTCCTTTTGGTCTGGAGATTGACACTGGTGACATTGACAATGATGGCAAGATGGAGATTGCCTGGGGCAGTTTTGTCCAAGATCAGAATGTGGTTCGAGTCTACAAGTATGAGTCAACCGGTTGGGCGGAGTACGGTATTTCAAATGCGTCCGGAAGTTCCAGACAGGTTTGTCATATCGCTTTCGGGGACGTAGACAACGACGACCTTGATGAGCTGGCAATCGGTCTTTTTGACGACGGAAGGAGTGGTCTATCTGAAGGAGGTGTACGGTACTACAAGTACGATGGAACCACATGGGTCGAACACTATGTCGCTGACCCAGACTTGTCCGCGGAGGTTGTACTGTTTGGTGATGTTGACACCGATGGGAACAATGAGCTTCTCGTCGGTCTGGTTACATGGTACTCGTATTCCATACAGGTGCCTGAACTGAGATACTACAAGATAGATTGACCACGCAGAATGTAGAGGCATGCCGTCCGTTTGCAGACAAATCCAGAGAAGAAGAAAAGGGTCGAATCTCGCCTCTCAGTTGACACCGGTCCCAACCAGTCATTCGTGGAGAGAAAAGAGTGCGACGGGACCGAACTCCTTGGCGCAACCTGAGTCAACCAATCTACATGTGTGATATCCTTTATAGGGCGCCATCATCGACTCAGTTATTCACAATGCAGCTAGAACTCTACATGATACGAAACGGGCTGTTCGGTCAAGACTATGGTATGAAACTTCTCTTGGCCTCGGTGGGTCTAGCCTTCTGCTTGGTGTACTGGTTCCGTACCAAGAAGCGTGACTATCTAGTAGTTTTCTTGGCAGGAGTAGTCATCTGGAGTTGTTTTGAAACACTCATTACAGTCCTAAGCATCAGATACATAGAAGATGCGGTTCTCTTTGGCATCAATATTCATTGGCTTTCCGCGTCGATCATTCGAGGTTCCTCAGAGGGGTCTGTCGTGGCACTTGTTGGGATATCCTTTGGTGACTTCATTCCGAACAGGCAGACTCGGTGGCGTGCTATACCGGCCGCAGTCCTACTACTCTCCTTCTTTGTGGCAAGAACGCTCCTGACAGGTCTACCAATCAGGAACGTCGGTGGAGTCGTACTCTCTAGAAGAGAAGTGTTCGCCTGGCCCTCGGTCCTGTTCTTCCTGGCGTTATTGGCTTTCAACATCTATTGGTACCTCAGAGTAGGCGACCAATCGAACAAGACCAGAGTGCGAAACATGTTCATTGCCATTCTCGTCTTCTCTGCAATCTGGAGCGTTGCACAGTATATTGCGAATGTAAGGTGGATTGAGGTCTTTTCTGGAGCCATCTATCTGCAGGCTGCCCCCCTTGTTGAGTTCCTGGTCTTCGCTTGGGACATAATCATCGAAGTTGCAACCTGCTACATCTCCTTCTACACGATTCCACATCGTTTAGGACTCGTGGGACACTAAAGCAAATCATCCTGACCTCGTAAGAGGCGTGCACTGACACAAGTTATAACCTGGAGCAGGGTACGTGAATTCACAAGGCGCACCATACTGTTCGGAGTTGGTCCAATATTGCAGGATGATACTGACTTGGAATGGAAGCGGGTCGAAGAGAGAGTGGTCTTTCGCTCACCCTTCTTCGGTCTCCGAAATGACCTAGCACAAAGACCCGATGGGGAAGTGGTGGAGTACGTTGTGGTCGAGTACCAAGACTACTCATCAGTGACTTGTGTTGTTGAAGATGACTCCAAAGTGGTACTAGTACGTCAGTTTCGCTATCCCTGGATGCAGGCAAGCTGGGAGAGCCCCTCTGGATTGATTGATTCCGGCGAATCTGCTGAAGAGGCCGCCATCAGAGAGACCAAAGAAGAAACCGGTTACAGCATCAAATCAATGCAACCTCTGGCACGGTACCATCCCACCGGGCTTGGTCCTGTCTGGTGCAATCTGTACTATGGAACTGCCGGTGACGCTACGGATCAGCTGCCCGACCCGGGAGAGTTCCTTCGAGTTGGTCTGTTCTCATTTGATGAGGTTGACCGGATGATTGATGATGGCGAAATCGTTCATGCGGCCACAATAATGGGATGGTCACTAGCGAAGCTACGAGGACTCGTCTGATTGCTCGGTGCGCAGGATTAAGAAAGGCTTGCTCTAATTGGATTCGTACTAGAAGAATGCCTGCACTTGCTTTCCAACAAGGTGGCTATCGTGACAGACCCTATCATTGATTTCGCCATTGAAGAAGTATCACCACGTGCAGTAGCTGCCAGCTACGAGAGCTACTTCAGTGTGAAGGCGGGTGCAGTTGCATTAGAGGACTTCATTGTTGTCATAGACACACTGCTGTATCCAAGACAGGCAAAGAAACTCAGAGCAGAGATTGAAGCGAAATATGAGCTGCCTGTGAAATACCTCTTCATCACCCACTTTCACGGTGACCACCACTACGGAGCGGCACAGTTCAAGGATGTCGAGATCTTTGGCTCAAATGACCTTATTGAGAACATGAAGCGGCGAAGAGAGGAAGGCTGGACGAAGGAGGCCTTTGATGCGTGGAAGAAAGAGGAGCCAGATTTTGCAGAGTATATCGATGAGATAGAGATCGTCATACCCACTACGGGGTTTGAGAATGAGCGAGTCATCAGGAACAAGGACCTACAGTTGGAGTTCTACCACTCTGGGGGTCACTCTTCATGTTCTTCCTACGCCTACTTCCCGAATGAGAGGGTGCTCTTCACAGGCGACGACCTTGCGGCCAGGTCCTGGCCATACATCAGCGACACAGCTGGCGATCCGGAGAAGTGGATGAAGACATTCGAGCACATGTTGTCACTGGAAATCGACGTCGTTGTGCCGGGACACGGTCCTTTGGGTGGCAAGGAGCTGATAGAAGAGCAACTGTCTTACTTACAGGCACTCAAGACTGCTGTTCTGAAGGCGATTTCTGACGGGAAAGGGCCAGAAGAAGTAGAGGTGCCAGAGTTCTATGAGCCTGATGAGGACTGGCAGATTTCACGAGCTATGGAACACCTGCATGCCTATTATTCAACCAGTAGTACATAGAACAAGGAATCAGAGGGATAGCTGCACGTTCTGTTCGTGGACGTTGGTAAGACTCTTAACTAAGCATATTATGGCTCTGGGGACGTGAGCCGATTTGCGTGGAGGCTCAAGAAGGAGGAGTCAGGTTTGGAGAGCGACTTGATCAGGGAGGTTGCCGATTTCAAGGACTTGGTCGACTCAACTTTCAACACACTTCTGACTATAACGACAATACTGTCAGGGGTGTATGTGGCAGTTTCATTTGATTGGTTCAGTGCGGCCTTGGCTGAACCGCACCCCGGTGAACCAATGAGTCCTGAGATGATCACCCAAGCCATAATGGGAGTCTTTCTGGGATTGATCTTCATCCTGCCCCTGGTGTTGGTCCTGCTATCTTGGGCTCTCTCCAAATTCAGACATTCGCCCACGTGGAGAACCGCAGCTTGGTCCGGCCTTATGTACTGTTTAGCTCAAGACTTCGTTGGAATCCTCGCGCTGCTGGCAATCCCGATGATTGCGGCTAATGTCTTTGTAGGTCCGCTCCTTTTCGCATCGATCCTGTTTGTGATTGTGCCTCCGACCGTTCTGGGAATCGCACTTGGCTACCGAGTGAGTGTAAGGTATGACAGGGACATACTGCTACCAAAGGCACGGACTAGGCGATATGCCATAACAGCTTCCGCTACAGTCTTCATCATGCTCTCAATTCAGGCAGTCCTTGGACTGTTCATCTTGACTCTATAGGGTCTGCAGCAGGTACATAGGTGCGAAAAATCACCGGTTCGGAAGATTTTTGAGACGGTTAGCTGAACAATATTACCCGCGTCGTACGACCAGAAACCCAACGTAAAGCCACCTGATTTCGCCTGCCGGAGAGAGTGAGAGAGAATGAAGGCGCCTACAGTGGAGATTCTTGAACCTCTTGAACCCTCAGTTGCCAAGATGGTGTTCCCGGACAGGGATGATTCCTGTCCAATTTGTGGAGCAGACGGTGAACTCGAGTTCGGGATGATTCGCACAAGAGGGAGCATAATAGGCTACTACGCCGGCTTCGTATACCACTGTCATGCCTGTGGGACTGCGTGGCCTCTTTGTTCAGTTGGTGAGAAGAAGCCAATTGATGACTGGGTACAGTTTGACGAGTTCTATGAAGGACTTGAGTAGAGAGTACCATAGACTCTACTACGATTCATCGGTCTGAGGTGTATCTTCCTTCTCTCGTTTCGATAATGCTTTCTCTTGAGCCATCTTCAACATCTTGTGTGGTCCGTGACCGTGTAGAACACGGCTTCTTCGATATCTCCTCTTGGAGTTGATCTTCATTTTCTCCACTATAGTTACCTCTTCTGTGAGCATGGCCAAAATCCGGTCTTAGAAACGGTGGCAGCCGATAAAACGGACTTCTAATCTTCACCAGAGAAACCGTTCTGGTCATCTTATGTTTCAGTTAACCCGTTTGCTCTTCTCTCACTCTTCGTTGGTCAAAGACCACTGGAGGCCTAATAAACCTAAGCCTCTCCGCGCAGGCTGAAGGTCCATTCTAACTACTTCTGTCAGAACGACAAGTTCCCTTCGCAGAAAAGTAGCGCGAGAACAGCAAAGCATTATTGACAACCAACCAATACGAATGACGGACACATGATGACGCAGACATCAGAAGACGAGGTGCCCAGACTGCTCCACGAGGCCACGAGACTTGTGAGTGAGCGTGAGGCACTCGAAGCTGAAGTCGTCTTGAGAAGACTCTTGAAAGCACAACCCGACTGCTCTGATGCTTGGTGGCTCCTGGGAAGAGCTCTGACGCAGCAAGACCGATGTGGGGAC
>JBHLPB010000185.1:0-5117 GCA_048939905.1 Promethearchaeota archaeon | reverse complement strand
TTCTCATAGTAGTACCAGTCAGCTTCTCCGTCATCATCATAGTCGTGGCCGATTCTCTCGTAGACAATGTCCATGATGCCATTGTCATTTGAGTCATTGAAGGCAGTCAGTCCTGAGAAGTAGTGGTTCATCCACTGAGTTTCCGAATCTGTGGAGAACATCTCATTGACATCAAAACCATAGCCCGTGAAGGACCAGTCGTGGTCATACTCATATGATTGGTTCATCCGGGCGGCCCAGGCATATCCCTCAGCGAGATCAGGGATAACATCGTTTGGATCGACCTCGTTGTTAGAGTCATCATACCACGTGTAGTCTGCCTTGTAGTAATAGCTTGAGTTGTATTCTGAGAGAGAGAAGGACGAGAAAATGAATACCTCATCACCACTAAGGGCGCCCTCATCGGGCCCCCAGAAGAAGCCCCACATATCGACAAGTTCTGGGACGTCAAACCATCTGATCTCAGAAAGCCATTTCATGTATGAACCGTCGGGGTCCAGAAGTATGGTCACAAGCAGGTTCGAGAAAGACCAGCTGAATGAGTACGAATACTTGGTTTCCTCCAGAATCCAGTACGGATTGCCATAGATGTCTTCGACATAGAGAAGCGGGTAATAGGGATAGTCGACTATCTCAATGCTCTCAACTGGATAGTTTGTAATCTCTGTGACTGGTTTCACTGGCTCCACTGGAAACAGGGGACCAGTTTCTTGCCCCTTGTCCGAACCTGAGTCACTCCACCATTGGTAGGCCACATAGACACCATCAAGCATCTCCGTGAAGGGCGCCGCGACTTGTGTTGGCTTGTAGTAGTCGGTCTGAGCTGCTAGCGCGGCGGCAGGGAGGAGACTTACTAGTGTTAGACATATCAGAACTCCAAAAGACAAGACCTGTAGTTTCGCGACGCCCATTGCCTAATCCTCAAATCAATGCTGACATAGAGGGCGTAACAAGCAGTAATAGGAGTTCTCTATGAACCGTTCAATTCGATACAAGTGCCTATCCAAATGGCCTCTCGAGTCCATAGATGGGGGTGATAGAGCTCCGAATCGTTCTTAATTGGCTTATAGACTAGCGTTCGACCTTTCTTATCAAATGAACAGTCTTTGTCCGTCCTTCGGTTTCACGGGAGATCAACGATTTTCTCTCAAGACCTGACAGATTCACGCTCAGAGTTGACTTGCTCAGGCCCGTCAGGCGGCGGAGTTCGTTCTGCGCCATGGTGCCTCCGGCTGCTTCTAGCTGGTTGATGATTCTTCGTTCAGTGTTGGATAGTGTCACAACAACAGCTGTCTCTGCTACTGGGGCCGACTCGACTTCTTGACCACTCTGCATCATCTCCTCGAGATGAGCAACCCTTCGCTGCAATCTGAGGACAACTAGGACTGCAACATTGATGACAAGAATGACGGAGATGATGAGTGCTATTGTAGTAGCCAGAAAGATGGTTTCTCGCGGTATTGGTAGAGCAGCCAGCCAGACCCAAGCCGATGCAAGCAATACAAGAATCGCCACGAGGACAAGAGCCACGTCGATTTGGTTGCTCCATTTCCCGAGGCGGCTCATTCCCACTACCATCCTGATGTAAGGGTATCTGCTTATGAAGTCACTTCTACTCTCTCATGCACCAGTCCCCTTTGATAGCACTAAGATGGCCGTTGTGGTGATTCAGATGCACGAAAGCGTTAGCAATCACATCGATGATACGCATGCCCTGGAAGTACTCAGGAATGCTGGGTCCCTCTAATACACGTGACAGCTCCTCAGCGGACGCTTCTGCAGACCACGCGAGGAAAGATCTCTCTGTTGAATCGTAGTAGGCATCTATTTCCTCGAGTGGAGTGTCTGCCCAATCACCCCCTGTTCCTGGCGTGTACTTGTTAAAGAGGTCAGGTTTCTCAGGCGACAATCCCTTGATCAGAACGTTCAATGTGAAATCATAGACCGCTGCCTGATGAGCGAGAAGCCATCCCACGGATGACATTCCAGAACTAGGGCGAAATGACAAATCAGTACATCCTTCTTCCTTGAGGGCTCGAGCAGTCTGTTCACGCCACGCCCTGGTGTATGCTGCCAAGCTCCTGACAAGATCTGCCAAATTCATTTCAATCAAGGTGTCTTAGAGATTGGCCCGTTTTATCTATTGGCAACCGGGTGCTTGAAGAGCCTCTAGTACAAACATGATGTGAACAAAACGTGTATATGCCTAAACGAAGGGGCCATCCTGAGGAGCATAGCACTTGGAAAGACAGAGTATTGGACAGCTGTCACGGAAGGAACTCCGGGAACTCAAACGGCTGAAGATGGTGAAAGAGGCGCTTGATGAGCTCAAGAGGAGGGGAGTTGATGCCGATATCGTAATCTGCCCAATCTGCAAGAGTCCAAGAGTGATTGACCTCACTTCGTATCATGACCTAGGGTTCTTAGGGAGTTTTCAACCCGCCTACTATTGTCTTGATTGTGGCTGGTATGGTCGCATCGTTACAATCATGACAAACCGTCCAGAGGAGGATGCAGTTCTTGAGGACATGAAAGGGGCATTCGCTCCACTCATGGAGAAAGCTGGAGAGGAGTTCCCCGAAGACCCCATCCTTGAGGACTCATGAGTTATGATGGACTAAGGGGATTTTCGGACTAGCTCAAACATGACAGGATTGAACCCGTCCGGACAGGTATGCGTGGCAACACATTGGTCCTTGAGCCAGGGGAGTCGTGCATTGTACATCATGGCATAAATCTTCGGAATCATTGAGTACATGGCACTGATACAGATTCTTCCTTTGACTTCTTCACCAGTGAATAGAACCTCATCGCCGACTTTGTGCCCAGCTTCACAGGAGCCCTCTTGACTAACAACCCTGCATAGAATCTGCCAAGGTTCATCTCGGATACAGTCACTCTTTGACATTGCACGTCGACGTTTCCAGAAGGTCCTGATAACTAATCCGCAAACCAATCATCGGCAGTCTGTTCAGCCTTGGCGTCAGCTGAAGTCTCTGACTCATCCTCATCAGGACACTCTGGGCAATCTTTGCAGAGACGATGAATCTGAGTGCAGTCCTTGAAATCAATACCACACCGAGCAATGGTTGTGATCTCGTGAGGTTCAAGATAGACTCCAACCTCGGGCAGCTCACCAGCCTGTTTCAGGCTGTGCTTTACAGCAACGGGGCCAAAAGCCTCTAGTACTATGGTTGAAACTGCGACGACCCCGAGAATAAGTGTTCCAGCTTCAGCGGGGGCTCCGCCAAGAGCAACCAATGTTTCCTCAACGAGAAATGAAAGCCCAAGAGCCACTCCAGCCTGACAGAACAAGCATGACCCGAGATACTTCTTGATATTGGCGTTTTCTCTAGCAACTATTGCTCCTATCCGTGCACCGAAGTACTTCGCAATGGTACGACCGCCCAGATAGAGAGCTGCTACAGTGAGTACTAGAATCAGCGTTGTCTCACCAGTCAGAAGGTGAGCCATTCTAGCACCTACTAGGACAAAGAAGATCATGACCACGGGTGACATTATGCGTTGGAGAAGTAATGGGACGGGTTCCTTGTCATCATCAATATACTTGCCAATGAGATAGCCAAAGACGATGCAGGAGAATATCTCACTCACTCCTAGAACCAAGGAGAGGCCGATTAGGAGAATAACCAAACCGAGCTCAAGCTCGAGGAGCTTTCCTCGGTCGCGTTCTCTGTTGACTAACCTCAGGAAGCCGGCACCAAAGATAAGACCGATCACAGCTGCTACAATAATCTGAAACATGGGTACTAGTATGACTTCCAAGAGAGTTGTGGAGTCTGGTGTGAATATCCAGAGCGCATAAGCCATCGCAGAGTTGGTCAAGATTACCGCGATGATATCATCAGCAGCAAGCACAAACATGAGAGACGATGTGAGCTCTCCCTGCGTTTCATGTTCCCAGACCACATCGGCGGTGGCCGCTGGTGCTGTGGCGCTGGCGAGTGCTCCCAGCAACAAAGCGACATGCCACTGCCCTATGATGAAGTAGGTGACTACTGACACCAGCCAAAACGCTGCTGTCGCCTCAAACAGCACAATTACGACAAGCTTGTTGACTCGACCACCGAGATCCTCACTCCTAAGCTCGTGACCTATGTTGTATCCTATCAAGCCGAGGGCAAGAGAAACTATCAGTCTCAGGCTATGTACAACATCCTGGCTTGCGATTCCAACCAAGCCAAGGACTATCCCTGCGATCATGAAGCCCAGAGTCTGAGGTATTCCCAGCCTTCTGAGTGCAGCTGCACCTACGAAGGAGAGTACTATTGCTGCTCCTATCATGAAAAGAACATCTGAGGAGAACAATTCCTGCAAAGCTGGGATTCACTCCGTTTCTTGAGGCCGGTTTATGTTCTGCGCGAACAAACCTTGCTTCATTTTAAGGTGTTGATATGACGGGCTCACCCTCTCGACTCTTATGACCGTCTGGAAACGTTTCAATATCAATGTAGGGTTTCATAGTAGTCACAATGGCTTCTAAGGAAGCATGCCTCACATCTGGGATTTCGTGCTTTACAGACCTCCCGTCCATGCGTCACAAGATTGTGGTTCATTGAGAGCATACATGGCTGGGGTACCACATTCTGAAGCCTGGCTTGTGTCTTCTCCCTCGTGAAGTTGTTCGGTACAAGCCCTAATCTCTTGGCAACTCTCCAGACATGTGTGTCAACCGGTAATACTGGCCGTCCGAAATGGAACAGTAGGAGAATCGCCGCAGTCTTAGGTCCAATTCCATGCAGGGATGTCAACCAATCCATTGCTCCATTGATGTCCATCTCCCTCAGTAGAGCCAAATCTAGCCGTCCTACTCGATTGTTGATCTCAGAGAGAGTCGCCTTGATTCTCTGTGCCTTAAGCCTGTAGAAGCCTGACGACTTAATTACTTCCCCCAGTTCTTCTTCTGGGGCGGCAAGGACATCTTCCCACGTGCGGTACTTGGCCTTCAGATTGTCGAAAGCTCTTCCCATATTGATGTCACTTGTGTTCTGAGAGAGTATCCCCTGGACTAGGACGTCCATTGCCGGGCGGCGCGACTTGACAATCGTTTCACCGTAGTTCCCTATAAGAAGGTCGCAGACCACTGAAATCTTCTG
>JBHLPB010000009.1:0-20866 GCA_048939905.1 Promethearchaeota archaeon | reverse complement strand
AGTCTCGAGGTCTCATGGATGAGATTGCTTCGTAACCGTTCTCAACCTCGGACCTGATTCTCTTGAGGTCTCCTACAGTGTCCCCTTTCTTCTCTAGTGAGTCGCCTATGACCAGGCCCTCCACTATCGCGGGCAAACGCGTTGTCTTGTAAGCCAATCCACAGTCTACATGGATGATCCGCCCGTAGGCTGAGGCGAAGTGGTCCATCATTCCTCCGCCCTCTCCAAACTCCACGACTTCTGCATTGTAGGCTATTTCTGCAAGTTCTTGAACTTGAAGCCCACTTCCGGCCATTGTCGAGAAAGCCATCACTGAAGCAACTGACAAAGCTGATGAGCTCGATAGTCCCGCCGCGATTGGGATATTACCCGTGACTCTAAGGTTCCACCCATGTTTTGGGCTTATGCCGCGTCTGAAAAGAAGATTGAACGCACTTCTGAGATAGTCTCGTCGGTGCCTGTAGTCGACTTCCATGTCAACAGTGAACACATCACTGTCATCGGTGTCTGTGTATTCGACATGGATTTCGTTGTCCTTAATCGGTCTGGCCTCTATTTCGATGTTCAAGTCGATAGCTGCTGGAATGACAGGCAGCCCTAGGTAGTCGCTGTGTTCCCCGAACAGACAGACTCGACCTGGAGCTCGCACTCGAAAGGACCGCATCGGTTTCTGAATCCCAACCCCCACTATATAGGCGTTGGCAACTACAAACCAGCTCCAAATCAGGTTGGCTACTTGGACTCTAGTGCCATCTTAATAGCAGAGCTGAAATCTTCAGGTGTTACTCCTGGTGATTCTATTGTGTGCTTCTCATAGGCTTCTTTGATTCTTGAGAGCACCTCGTCAGTACCTGTTTTCGCCCCGATGAGCGCCTTCTCAACTTCTGAGATCGAGTCGTGCGGCAACATGAAGAAGTCGCCACTTAGAACAATGTCCTTGATCTTATCATCGACTTCCTCCACTGTGACCCTGATGAGTCCTCCAGGTGCTTTGAAGTTGGCTGTACCGATTGCCGCTGTCGCGGAAATTCTCACTGTCCTCGCATCCAACCTGCCTCCGGACCGCCAATGGAGCCACTCATCTGACAGGTATTTCGGTCGAAGCTCATTCATCCGTCGTTTCTCCCAATCTGTCAATTCGCCTTTCACAAACTTAACATTCAGGGTTTCCTCGAACAGTCTCAGTAGATCCTTCTTTACCTCTTCCCGATCAAAGGTCTTACCGGTTTCTCTCTTGATTGTCGAAAGCCTCTCTCTTAGTCCCTGAGCCAACTTGTCCCGAAACTTCTCGTCTGGCACTTTCAGAACCTTCACCATCATGTCATAGTTGAAGTCGAATATTAAGTTCCCAGTCAGTATTCTTGCATCACCCACGTCGCCAGCGCCGTTTCCAGAGATCTTTCGTCCTTCAACCTGTATGTCATTGACAGGCTTGAACTCAGCATCAATTCCCAGATTCCTGTAGGCTTGAACTGGTGGTTCCAGAAACTTTCGGTAGTAGGCATCTATGTTTCTTGGCGAATTAGGGCTATCCGTCCTGTGAATCAGCTGGTAGAACATCTGACCATCATCGAGGTAGACTCCGCCTCCCCCTATCACACGACGTGTGACAACGATGTTGTTGTTCCGGCAGAAGTCCAAATCAATGTCCTTCTCTATCTCCTGGAAATACCCAAGGCTGACCAACGGCTCGGCAGGCCAGCATATTATGAGCGTGTTCTCCGAATGCCCCTCAGTTATCCCCTGAGCTATCATGTCGTAGATTGTCTGTGTTTCCAATGGATCAATAGGCCCAAGGTCTAACAGCCGCCATGTTTGGACAGTCATGGCCGCGCAACCGGTCTTGTCGGTTAATAACAACTTCGGTGTCCACTGATATACCAACCATTAAATCGAGATAAGTCCGAGGCAACTGTGATGCACATGATTGAAGTCCTTGGACTTACGAAGATGTTCAGTGAGTTCACAGCTGTGAAGGACCTGAGATTCAAGGTGGCGACAGGAGAAATCTATGGTCTGCTAGGACCCAATGGTTCTGGGAAGTCCACTACCATGAGAATGCTTCTTGGAATACTGAAGCCCACGGAAGGTACGGCGCGAGTTCTGGGTCACGACATCACGACAGAGATCGTGGCGGCCAAACGAGTGATGGGCTATGTACCTGAAGAGCCCATACTGCCAGAGCGACTTACTGGGTGGGAATATGTGAACTACGTCAGTGATGTATGGCGGATGCCAAGAGGTCCCGAACGTGAGGAGGAAATCGAAGAGCTCCTAACACTCCTCGACATCCGGGACGCCAGTGATGACCTAATCGAAACCTACTCCAAAGGAATGTCAAGGAAGATCAGTCTTGTCGCTGCGTTGATCCATAGGCCTCAAGTGCTAATCCTAGATGAGGTACAGGCTGGCATCGACCCAAGGGGCGCGGCAACAATCAAGGAGATTCTGAACGGGCTGCGAAACAGAGGCACCACCATTCTCATGAGTACACACGTTCTCGAGATTGCAGAACAGATGTGTGACCGAATCGGTATAATTGATGAAGGCAGCATGATAGCTGAAGGCACGATGAAGGAGCTGCGGCTGCAGGCAAAGGGCCAGAGCAGTCTAGAGGAGATTTTCCTTTCACTCACCGGGGGCCCAGACATGCAGAAGATTGCTGAGTTTCTGGGAGGCGTGCCTAGCTGACTCTCACGGACTTGCTTGTGCTTTTGAGGCAAGACCTCAACCAGCTATTCAGAGTAAGAAGAACCAGCGGCAAACGTACTGAGCAGGAGAGTACATTCAAACGCCTGCGTCCGCTGCTCTTCGCAGCAATCATTGGAGTGGTCATAGTCTGGGCAATCCTCACAATCGTTCCGCTATTTGGGTGGAACAGAATTGCATTGATCTTGCTAGACAATCTGGACTTTGGAGCTGCCCTGTTCAACTTCATTATGATTATCTCACTGATAGGCTCAATAATGGTGTCTGCTACAACGGTCGGGAATAGTCAAAGGATGGAGTATCTTCTGACAATGCCCCTAACGATGCGGACAATCTTCCTCGAGAAGACCATCGTCGTGATTCTAAACAACGCGGTGCTGTTCCTTGGCATAGGTATCCCAATCTTCATAGGGCTCAGTATTGTATCCGCTTCGCCGCTTGCAGGTCTCTCGATTCTTGTCTTTTCAATCCTCATTCTATCTCTTGTTACAATTGGAGTTTCATTTGGTGGCTTACTTGGTCTGTTCTTCTCTCGACTCTTGGCGGGTCGACGAACTCTCAAGCAGGTTGGCTGGTTCCTCGGAAGCTCCTTAGCCATCATATTCACTGCACTCTACTATTACACACTCTATACATCGAACGGGTCCGGAGTATTCGAATGGCTGTTCGAGCTCGCGCGTTCTCTTGGACTATCTTCCCGCTTCTCTCCAGGCTATCCTGTCAGCACTCTATCGCTTGGGATTCTGATAGGGGTTTCACCCAACCCTGTTGATGCTCTCACTGGCGTATTCTTCATTGCCTTCGGACTTTTTCTTGCCCACGTAAACTCCTATGTTAGTGAGGTGGCCCATTACAGTGGATGGCTGGCATCTGGTTCTAAGAGAACGTCTACGAAAGAAGTGCCCAAGACCCACACTTCGTGGGATCCTCAGCCCTTTCCAGGCATCAAGTTCAATCAGACTGTGAGCGTTTCAATATGGTACAATATCTCGTCAATTCGTAGAGAAGGAAGAGTCCTTGCTCAATACTTGATGGGCCCTATTAGGTTTGTCATCTTCCTGGTCTTGCCTTTCATTGCAGTAGGGGAAATTGCTATGGGACTAACGCCCTATTTCATCTTGGCGGCCGTGGTGCCTTTTGCCGTTTCATACGGGGTATACTTCGCTGGCTACGAAACCGTGTACGAAGGTAGGAATATCATGACTCTACAGTTGGCCGCCACGAACATGGCTGACTACGTGAAGGGTAAGGTGATCAGTGCTATGCCGTTCGTGCTTATAACCAGCATCGCTATCTCGGTAATACTGTTTTTTGTGGGTCCTGTCATACTACCCTACCTGCCTGGTGTGCCCATCGCTTGTGTCTTCATCTGCTTGGCGGCGGGCGCCATTGCTGCCAACGCAGCGGCCATCGGGGGTGATTTTCGGGCAGAGCGGTCGGTTCTGAGGCAGAGAGGAGCTGCTGTCCAGATGCCGATAAGAGGCTGGTCGATGCTAAGGGCCCAGCTCATTCCCTACGTTGTCGGGTATATCGGAATCTACTCAATGGTCGGAGTCGGCTTGTTTGTTACCCCGCTCTACGGTGCTGTTATTGGTTTGGTTGCCGCATACGCCATTCTCGGCCTGTTTGGCGTAGTCTGTTACTCGCTCTACAACCATTACTCCCACAGTGCTGGTGTCAAGTTAGCACAAATCGAAGCTTCAGAGTATCTGTGAGATTGTCTTCAAAAGGAAGATAGATGCAGGAAATTCTTTTCTGACATGACTAGGCGTCTAAGACCAAGCAACGGTGTGGAGTAAGAGTTGAGCAGTTCGATTGACGTTTCCCCGATTCAACATATCATGTTTCTTGGTCTAGAAGCGGGTGAGCTGCTACTCTATGTTCCATATGACGGCTCGACCGACGTCAGCCATGACCTCCGAGCTGCTCTCCTCAGGGCCGTTATGCATTTCTCCGGTGATGACATCCGATCAATCCGCTGGTCAAACTTCATGTACGTGTTTGAGCCCGGCGAGATATCGATTGCCGTAATGGGGCTCAGGGTTGGCTATGATGAGGAGCTCTATCGAGACAAGCTGCTGAAGATACTCTCTGGGTTTGAGAGGGAGTACAAATTGGCTCTCAGGCAAGACACAGGTGACATACGTCGTTACAAGAACTTCGCTCTTGCAGTGATCTCAGAGATGCCTCTTGTTAACATCGATCTCAGTTTAGTTCCAAAACCCAAGGATAGTGGGGATCCGATACCTTGGCGAGTAGGAGAGGTTGATGTGAAACTTGAAATCCTCCAACAAAGCGCCAACGGCAAGCGTACAATCCGTGAGATAATCGAGTTGACTCAGATGCCTAAGGAAGAGGTGATTGCCCTGAGCTCAATACTTGCCTATTTCGAATGGATTGAGTTCTGACTCAGAGCTTTAGCTCACCAACAATCTTGCCGGGCGGGACTACAAAGTCACAATCGAAGTACTGTGCCAACATGATTGTATCTATTTCAACGGCACTGAAATCATCATCAGGGCCGCTTGTAATCTCAATCTCAACATCACCTGATCTGCCATTGTGTACGTCGATTGTCAGGTATGCCGCTGTGACTACCGCGACATCGTGAGATTCGCCGGACGCATTCGGAATCACCTTGAAATTGATATTTGGCCCGCTGTCGATCCATGCTCCCTCCTCGTCAAGCAGGCAACTTGCTTTCATTAGAGAATGTCCGTTCCTGACTACCGAAGCCTCGACGCGGTTCTTCTTAAATATCAATGATATGTCCGCGTTCTTGCGTGCATAACCCCATATCTCTCGTCCAGAAGCCAGGGCTATGTCAGTGTCAACGTATACGTGTGAGAAATACGCTCCAACCTCTTCTTCACCAGTAATCTGATTGTCAAACAGGCACTGGACTATCAATGCGGCCTCCATGAAGGTCCCGATCTCTTGACAAGGATGTTCACCTATGAAGAGAGCGGCTAGAGGCATTTGTGAGGGCCTTAGAGGTGCGGGGAGCATCTTCTTCACAGAACTCTCTGTGGGATTGAACATGGCGAGAAGTATCCTCGAGTCCTTGTAGTGGTATGGGGGTGGAGGATAGAACGGACTTGCCAAGGGAGTGCTGAACTTCTTCGGCATAACGGGCACCTTCGTTTTGGGGGGAAGTTGCTATTATTGAATCTGTCGGGGTCACAGAAGGCCGTTGCTTCATTCATTCCCGAGCATGCCCTTTCTGAGAGGGATCTCGCCCTGGCGCAGTTGACTTCCTTGCTGACAGGGTCGTTCACTCAGAAACATCGTAGGATATGTTGACCTTCGACGTGGAAGAAATCATCGCATCTCTTCATACAATCATAGACCAGCCCTTTTGAATATCAAAGGCCAAATGAAGACTCCCAGGAGTACTACAATAAAGTATCGTAGGGTTCTAAGCCAAATCTGAGCAGTCGGAAGGAAGAGGGCGAGACCGAGCATAGCTACCAACACAAGAATCACACCGACTACGATGCGAACCAGAGCCTTAGCGCTTCTGAACTCAGTTACTGACTCGAAGTCTACGAATCTCTGTTCAAGAGGGACGGCAATTCCAAGGCCCATTATGAAACCACCATATGCTCCAAAATTGTCTCCGGGCGGGGAGGGGAGAAAGCTGCTGCCGAATGTGATGAAAAATCCGAATACGAAGAGTGCCAACCAGAGGTATTCTGACCTGTACCTTGCTGCAAAGCTTGTCAATTGGGACTCAAACTGAAGTACGACGAGCACCAGAACAATCCCTATGCCCCACCCTAGCAGCACGTCTCCCAGGTAATGAACGCCCAGGTATACCCTAGATATGCCGATCAGGAACACGAAAACAGTGGAAGCAGCCAACATCCACCACTTCTTCAATTTGCCAGAAAGCCAGCCATAGAACGTCGCTGAACTCTGCGCATGTCCACTTGGAGTGCCGAAGTTTACTGCCTCCACACCTTCATACCAGTAGTCATTCGGAGGCGTGTGCGGAGGTCTCGGACTGGCAATGACATACTTGAGCCAGTAGTTGATGAAGACTGAAACAACCATCACTAAGGATGTCAGGATGGCTTCTCTCTTTCCGAAAGTCCAGTACGCACTGAAGATGATCACAACATAGAACGGGATGTCGCCAATCTCGCTGATGATCTTGAAGATTTCTCCAGCCCAAGGAAGAAGGTCTCGTAGAAATAGCGTGATGTTCGGGTCAAAGAGCATAATGCGCACCTTCGAAGTATATGGCCGCGTTATGAAATGAGAGTAAAAAGAGTACCGACGAACTTGCATCCAGTAGACCATCGTTTCTCTATGAGAATCTTAATAGAACGCGGCATCTCTCGAGGTTCGCACGGAGAGATAGACGATGGTCCTTGAGAATCTGGAACCCAAGCTAGTCTGGGAGATCTTCGAAAACGTGTTCATACAAACCCCTCGCGAATCCAAGAAGGAAGAGAAGATACGGTTCAAGATCAAGGAGTGGGTCCTTGAGCAGGCAGTATCCTTTAAGTTGGATATGACAGTCGTTGAAGACTCGACTGGAAATCTGCTAATCAAAAAGCCTGGACCCAAAGGGATGGAGTCAGCGCCCCCAGTCCTGCTGCAAGGTCATATGGACATGGTCTGCGAAACCGATCGTGACGAAGGTTTTGATTTCGAGAACGAACCCATTCCAGTTCGGATACAGGACAACGGGGAATGGGTTGATGCGGATGGCACAACACTGGGTAGTGACAATGGAATTGGACTCTCTCTAGCTATGGCTCTCTTGGTAGACCCTAAGGTTGTTCACGGTCCTCTCGAGATCCTTGTTACAGTCGACGAGGAAACCGGTCTCGTTGGTGCCTTTGGTCTTGACATCGATGCCCTTGGCTTGACGAGCAAACTGATGATCAACATCGACTCGCAAGAAATCGGAGCTATGACGATTGGTTCCGCTGGTGGCGGCGACCTGCTCTTCGAGAAGAAACTCGAGCGCATAGACTCAGGAGGCCCTATGATGTACTTTGAACTTACTGTTTCAGGATTGTTTGGTGGTCACTCTGGAGTGGACATCCACCGTCCACGAGGCAATGCCAACAGACTGCTAGCCAGAACTCTCTCAAAGCTATTGACCGAAATGGGTGTTATGTTGAATGAGTGGAATGGCGGTAGCAAACCAAACGCAATCCCGCGTGATTCAGTTGCCACGTTTGGAGTTCCTGCAGACAGGGCCGCACGGGCTGAAGATATTCTGGTATCCGAACGTGATTCGATGATGGCCTACTACAGGAATCCCGCTTCGGGACCCGACGCTCTCGAACCCAATCTTGAGATTAAGTGGACAAAGACGGAGGCTGCACCCTGTTTCTCCGTTGATGACACCGCCAAGATCATCCGGACAGTCCATTCATTACCCCATGGCCCAGTACGGTTCTCTCCAGCTGTGGAAGGTCTGGTCGAAACTTCGAACAACCTAGCAATCATCCAGACTGCGGACGATGCTATCACCATCCATCTTTCTCCAAGAGGGAATGTAGATAATGAGCTGGATGCATTCCGGCGTTCGCTTGCAGACCTTGGACGACTTGGTGGTTGGGAGGTTACCTTGAAGCCAACCTATCCGGGCTGGGCGCCTGACCCAAGTAGCCCATTCCTAGAGTTTGTTAAGAAACACTACGAGAAGGAGGTTGGCAGTGGTGTTGCAGTGGAGGCGATTCACGCAGGACTTGAGTGTGGAATCGTGGGGGCAAAGATCCCTGGAATACAGATGGTATCACTAGGTCCCACTCTCAAGAACGCGCATACCCCAGAAGAGAAACTGAGGATTGCTGATGTTGGGATACTCTATAATCTGCTGAAGTCCATTCTGAAAGATATCAGAAGCCTGTGATTATCCTCTAAAGCACTCCAAGACCTAGCGTTTCGATCTTCTTCTTGGAGGGCTTCCCTGTCTTCCGGCTCCACCCTCGAAACTTGTACCATGTGTCTAGCTGCTCTTCCACGTTCGGAACGTGACCTTCAGTTGCGCCTTCAAGCGGCCTCAGGACTATATCTGGCAGCTTCTCGTTCGTGACATCATACCCAATCTTGAGATTGAACAGCCGCATCATCGTGAAGATTCTCTCGCCTGTCTGCGCAAGTTCCTCTACAGTGAAGTCCCAACCAGTCACAAGCTTCAGCAGCTCAGTTAGCTGTTCTACAAACAGGGGAAAGAAGTTGCATATCAGCGCTGAGTTGGTCAGGCACCTCCAATCCTGATGCCTGGCAGTTATCACAGCCTCGTTGTCGAACCTGTGGTTGCTTTCAATACCAAGAGACTCATTGATCTGCCCCATCTGTACCGTGTACATGTCCGCAGTCATGTGGCATGCACCGCGCGGGGATGTCGCATAACCCACTGCTAGTCCTGAGAAACCTCGCGGATCATGCATTGGCAGTTCTAGGCCGTTGACCTGAGCCGCCAGACTCTCAAACCCAAACTTCGCCCCGAACGCCCTCGAACCCTCCCCTAGCAGATTTCCCACGCCTTCCTGTCGTGCAATCTTCTCCAATAGAATCAGCGCTGTGTCGATTTCACCCCACTTCGGACTCAATCCATCCAAATCCTCAGAGGATATCTTGCCTTCACTGTAGAGATAGTAAGCGAAAGCTATTGCATTTCCGCTGCTAATTGTGTCGATGCCCAAGAGGGTCAGTTGTTTGTTCGCGAATGCCAAGGCCTCCAAGTTGTCATTTAGAAGAAGAGAACCCCAGGAACCAGTGACTTCGTACTCAGGCCCTGCGAACTTCCCGGTTGCATACTTGCCTTCCTTTACTTCTATTACCCTGCCACAGGCAAAGGGGCATCTATAGCACGCAGATTTTCCAGCAAGGATTGTCTCACGAACGGTTGTCCCACTTAGGTTATATGAATCAAAATCCGGGACGGTATAGTATCCTGCCGGGAGTGAACCATACATCCCGCTTGCCATGTCCACGTAGCCTGCAGTACCCAGTTCCGTATACATAAGCACAGTTGGGTCATCCATTGCATAATCAGTTGTTTCCTTGGCGTACTCCTGAAGCTGTTCAGCTTCCGCCACGGGGACCTTTCTATCACTGCCATGTACTACGATTGCCTTCAGTTTCTTGGAACCCATTACCGCCCCCAAGCCCGCGCGTCCGGCTGCCCTGTGGTGATCCACAATTATGTTGGCCAGTTTCACTAGATTCTCCCCAGCCACTCCTATTCTTGCAACCCCGGGTTGTCGGAGTCCAGTTTCCTGTTTCAGGGCCTCCCATGTTTCCTCCGTATCCTTTCCCCAAAGATGCTCTGCACCTCTGACCTCAACACTTGAGTTATCCACAAAGAGATAGACCTGCTTGTCCGCAGCACCTTGAAGAAGGATGCCGTCATATCCCGCGAACTTGATGTCTGCGCCAAGATGCCCCCCGACTGTGCTGTGTGCCCAAAGACCTGTCAGTGGGGACCTGGAGCATACAGATGTCTTGCTTCCCGTTGGGACCATCGTTCCGCAGAAAGGACCTGTCAGGAAGAGCAATGGGTTCTCAGGACTGAGCGGGTCTGTACCCGAGTCTATCATATCGTAGAGAAGACGTGCCGCTAGTCCCGCACCTCCTATGAATTGGCGAGCCATCTTGGGGTCAATAGGCATTTCTGAACCTTCGCCTGAGCCCAAGTCTACTCTGAGTATTCTCCCACGATAACCAAACACCATCCTCACTCCCTCAGAAGTCGACAGGATTTCCCTCGAACATATACTCGTAGATTTTACGGATTATTCCTGAATCCGTGTTTCGAGGATTCATCGATATGGCCGCATCCATCATCGCGTACTGCACAAGCTTGTCAATACTGGCTTTGAATGCCTTCTTGGTGACCTTGGCGGCCTTCATGTTTGTGGGGCTTCCAATCCTCTCCATTAATCCACGAATGGCCTGAGCAAACTTTCTCGAAACATGCTCATGCCTCTTTCCGGAGATCCCTATTAGGCTAGCAAGCTCGGAGTAGTGTCGAGCGGCGTCTGGTTCACCCTTACAACTATACTCAATTGTATATGGAAGGGCCATACCTACGGAGAGTCCATGTTGGAGTCTCAGTACTGAGCCCATACTGTGACCAAGTGAGTGCGCCAGAGCAGCTTGAGCATTTCCGAATGCCATACCGGCGAGGCTGGCTGCAACGAGCATCTTTTCTCTGGCTACAAGGTCTTCTGGATTCTCGACTGATTTTGGGAGCCATTCAAAAATCATCTTGACGGCCTTCATTGAACATCCATCAGAGATATCATTCTTCCAAGATGAAACGTAGCCTTCCACAGCGTGAGTCAGCGCATCCATGCCAGTGTATGCAGTGAGGTTCTTCGGAAGGTCCTTCACGAACACAGGTTCTAGGATTGCTATGTCAGGAGTCAACTCGGGGTTTATTGTTGCAAACTTGCGTCCAGTCTCGTCCTCTCGAATCACAATGGCCCGAGTCACCTCCGAGCCCGTGCCGGCGGTCGTGGGGATGCATACGAGCTTTGCCTTCTCTCTCACTCCGAGCTCATCAAACGGTGTAAGAGCAGTCAAATCCATGTCTGGCTTCGCATAGAGCACCCATGCTGCCTTTGCGGTGTCCATGACACTGCCTCCTCCGATGGCAAAAATCGTGTCGGCACCGAAGTTCCTGATTCCTTCTGCTGCCTGACGGACAGTTGATATCCGTGGGTCCGGTTCCGCACAGTCCCAGACTGCCACGCTCCACTGATTGTCCGCAAGTATCTGAGTGACCCTGTCTACAATGCCTAGCTTGTTTATCACAGGGTCTGTGACAATGAAGGCACTCTCGCCTGCTAGAAGTTCGAGCTCCTCTATGGAATCCTCACCAAAGATGACTCTTGGTATATCAAACTGCCATGACATCTCGCCTCACCTCATCGTAAACCGTCTACTCGGTATGCGAAACAGTGAAACAGACTGTGAACGCCCTCTTATTTGTGCTGTCCTACTACTTAGAAAGCACTGCGCCAGGAAGAGCACCAATTATCTCAGAGGCCTCGTTCACGATACTGTCAATAACATCCTGCACGGTTGGAAGGTCACCTATTCTTCCAGCCACCTCTCCACCAAACATCAACGCTGTGTCGGCCTTTGAATCGATGAGGTCATCGAATCCAGTCCTTTCCAGCCTGAGGATTTCCTCGTTTGAATCTAGAGGCTCGCCAAGATAGAACCTAGGAAGGTCCTGAAGCGTCTGTTCGACAATCTCCTCTGCTCTCCTGTTCCTCAGGAACCGCATCGGACCAAAGAGGCCTCTAGCCACAAGTGTCTGTCGCTCTTCTCTTTCTATAATCGCCTGTTTCCAAATCTGTTCGAACTCAGCTTCCTTTGTTGCGATGAATCTGGTGCCCATCTGGATTCCCCTGGCACCAAGACAGAATGCTGCTGCAAGAGTTCCTCCGTCGCAGAAGCCGCCCGCGGCTACCACCGGCGGCTTCACAGCTTTGGCCACGGCTGGAACGAGAACCATCGAGTGAACAGGGTCCCAGGAAACATGAGCTCCCCCTTCATGACCAGAGGCCACGATTATGTCTGCCCCTGCTTTCTCTGCCTTCTTTGCATGGTAGACTGAAGGGACGACGTGAATCCAAATCAGCCCGTGCTTCTTCAGTTCTGCCCAAGGCGTTGGATTCCCAGCTGATGTGATTACAACGCGAAGTGACTTTTCAATGTGGGAGTCGCTCTTGCATGACTCTACTACCTGTTCTGCGAACATCTGAGATGCAAGAATGAACTCAGCAGCAACAGGGATGTTGACGCCAAATACGCCCTTCGTTCCCCGGACACTCTTTGCCACGGCCTCAATCGACTTCTGCAGTATTACAGCAGGAGGATCAGTGCCGAACATCCTCACCGCATCAACAGGCGCAGCTTCGGGCAACAAGGTGGCCGCCATCCCGATGCTGCTAATCACCCCAAGAGCCCCCGCATTCGCAACAGCAGCCGCAAGATCCTCTGTCTTATACGGGCCCATGCCTCCCTGCAGTATTGGATGTTCGATTCCGATTATGTCACATATTTCTGTTCTGACGAGCGGCATATTGAACTGCTTGTTCTAACGTCGATTTAAGTCTGTCATCTAGTTTCTAGAGCTAGAGTGCGTGGCGGGGCAAAACATACGAGCGATATGAGAGTCGATTCCTGTGAAGGAGCTCAGGCAGTACAAGGTCTATTGCATGATACGCTAAGCAACTGCCGGTTCAGGAATCTCTCTTGATATGTGCCCGCGTTCAATCGTCCAGGAATCTTGTAGGTACCTTGGTAGTGGCTTCAACAAGCTCAGCTGCGGCCTTCGTGTAGCGCATTATTTTCCCCATGTCATTGCCCTTGCCCAATCTGAACTTCCTCTGCATGAGTCCCTTGATTGGATCAATCTTCTTTTCAAACAGGAGTCTCCAGTTCTTTGCGGGGCCCGAGTATGTGAACTCGGCAACATCATCCGGCGTTGCCATTCTGGCATCTCGGCATTTTCCATGCCAAAGATCCATGTAGAAACAGACTGTTTCACTTTGCGTTTCGTCGGCTTCAATCTCAAATACGAAGTCGCCTTCCCAATCATGTGCAGCATCTTCGTATGCCTTGCTGGCGTTCAGAATCTCCTTGTATTTGGCAAGCCACTCCTCTGAAGGGAAGAGTATTCTCTCATCGTCGGTCATGGAATAGTCACCATTAGGCGATGGGTCCTTCAACCCACTGAAAAGGATTGCGTCAGGATAGGGTGTTCATGGGACCTCTAGAAGAGGCAAATTCAGTGCATCAGCCAATTCTGATAATTCATGGAGTTTCCCAATGGTGCTAAGACCATGTGAGTCACTTCCTAGGGTGAATTTGCATCCGTAATCCCGTGCCATCTCAAGGAATCCCTCAAACAATGGCTCATACCTCAGGCTCAGTTCCACCGCAACTTCGTTGTCCGCCAAAGCCCGAGCAACTCTCTCACCGTGCTCTCTACGGAAGGAGGTGAGATAGCCGTCCCAGTGGCCGAGAATGTCAAAGCTCTGAGTTGCTGCGGCTTTTGCCACTGCTGATGACCAAAGCAACGAGTCCGAACCCCAGTGAACAGAACCGATTACGAGCCTGAATTGCTCAAGCCCCCCGGCCACGGGAGCCAGAGTTCCATCTGACATGATGTCCACTTCAGCTCCTTCAAGGATGTTCATGCTGGGATAGTGATGAGTGATATCATCCAGTATTCGACGTCGCTCTTCAATCAGTGCCAGTCCTCCCTTTCTGGAACCGAGCGATGGCCAGAAGTGATCAACTATGGCAATCGTGTCCAATCGTAGGCTGGCTGCATGCCTGACAATATCCTCTACAGAAGCATGACCATCTGAGAAGTCTGAATGAATGTGAAGGTCAGTACGATTGCCCAGCATCGTGTTGTGTTTTTCAATTCCTAATATAACTCAGTCTGTTGGTGACGGACGCGAATCTGACAAGCCCCGTGCAGAAACTATGCTGGGATACCAGCTATTATTTACATCATTTCCCTCCCACTACATGAGACCTTAGGTCTCAGTCAGAGGTGATCTGAAGGCAGTCTGGTGGTGTTTTGATTCAGGAGGAGTCATTCCCTTGACCCTATCATTGCGTCTTCTCCTACGCAACTTGGACTCGCATCCCCACGATTCTAAGGACCAAGCCATCAGAACTACAGAAGGAGGAGGCAAGAAAGTAAGGGCCCTTGCGGTCCTACCACAGCTTGCCTCTGCCTCTGACATATGTGTACCCAGATTCTTGAGAGCGTCCAATGATTCAGTCGAAATAGCGTCTCGTTGAAACACAACCATACGTGGACTATCCGACAATCTAGACCATTGCTGAGTGCTTGTAGAAGAAGCTAGGCAATTGCTGGAGCTCACTCACTGAACGACATTGCGTTTAAGAAAGAGGGCGGCCGTGCGGGCTGCACGGCCTGCAGAGGAGGAGATTGTATTCCTGACTCGAAGGAAGCAACCCGGAGTCTACCTCCGGAAGGAGACCCGATAGAGTTCGGCCCTTACGCCACCCTTGAATTGAATATACTTGTCAGGCGATTCTTTGACGAGTTTCTTACGTTTCTTTGCTAACGCCAATACCTACACCAAGAATGACGTTGACACAAATGGATATCAAATGGCGTGAACTTGGTGGCTCGGTAAGGGCTATTCTCAGACAGGGTTTGCGACATTTCCCGAAACAGTCGGTTCGGAAACTGGCCGGTGCCACTGAGATGCATCGAGGGGTGTCAGCGCGCTCCTATGTCTGAGGACCAGTGATGTGATCGCAAAGGTAGAAGAAGGCGTGCAGTGAAGTTGGATACTTGCATCATATCACCTCTGAGGGAGCCGCGCTGACATATGAGTTGAGTTCTAGCCTGATTCGGTTCTTCCCACTTTCGAAGTATGAACCGAGCACCAACAAAATCTGCTTCATACCATCACCATCATCAACATTAGGCTCAGCCAATAAGTGACACTTACGTAGAGCGTGAACCATCTTCTTGATTGAGAATCGCCAGGGTAGTGGGTTCGCCAAAGTTTCCTACCTATGAAGAGAAACACGACATATAGGCCTAGAATGATAGGCATCACAAGGGCAACCAACTGAAGTAAATTCAAACCTGGGAAGTCAATCCCTGTAACAACCATGATGCCATATTGGATGGAGCCGCCAAGTCCAAGACTCAGACCCTGTGTGAACACTCCAAAGATTGCTCTTGACATGATAAGCATTGACGTTGTGAAGTAGAATAGTGATGGGATAAAGGACTCACGCACTGTTCGAAGACCTAGTGGCAGCAGGAACACAACCCCCACAATGATAGACATTCGAAGCATGCTTAGAACGACGGATTCGAAGAAGACCGGGTTGTCCGTGAATGAGTCAGTGAAATAAATCCAGCTCCACGGATCATGGAAGATTGGTGCATTCGCGGGCGGAAGGGGTATTGCTCCGTACCATGGCAGAGACCCTATCCACCCAGCGTCGAAGGGGTTCAAGAATACCACACTGCTCCAAGTCCTTTCGATTCCAGTACTACCTTGACGGATGTGGAGAGAAAGATCGTTCATGACATGGTAGAACTCAGCTACAAAGCTGCTTACGATGAATAGGGCGATGCCTACGTATACAAGGCATAGCCGGACCTTGAGCTGTCTCTTCAGATGTTCTCCGTAACCACCAGAGGAACTTTCCCTCTCAGGATTGAGAGGACCGATGCTTGGTGCCTTAATAGTATATGAAAGGTATCTCCTAATCCTGCTTCCCGATCCGTTCTTCAGCGGGGGATAGAGAAGCATAAGCACTGATAGCAACAGAATCGGTAGTGCAAAAGCCAGCACGATTGCCTGGAAACTCGTTAGTTCAAGAATGAACATTGGTTCTATCTCCCCCTCTTCAATTTGGCCGATATTCCTCTCCTGGGCCCTTGTTTCACCTTCAGATTCCAGTACACTCCTGCAATTAGAGCTGGTACCGGCAATACTATCAGCACTGATAGTGTGATTGGGTCGATAACAGGTACTGTTGACCTGGTCTCGTCCATTGCGGCTGGGATGATATACTCGAATAGCATTGAAGTGTGAGGGTGGAGCTCATAGGCCGGCACGCTCGATGTGAACACAACAACCATGTCAAGACTTGGGATGACAAAGATGAACTGGCCGGCGAATCCTTGGGCAGAATACACACTTGCTACGTCAGTTGGATTCGTCCACCATTGGAAGCCGTATCCACTGTACTGATTGAATATGAAACTGGTTTGGGCCGACATCTCAACCCATTCAGCCGACACCACTTGCTCCTCGTCCCAAGTTCCATTGTTCAGGTAGAGATATCCGAACTTAGCCATGTCCCTCGGCCGCATTGCGAGACCTCCGCCTGCATCGTAGTATCCATTCTGATCGCGTGACCATGTCAAATCTGATATCCCGAGCGGTCCGAATAGATGCTCGAATGCGAACTCATAGAGCGTCTGTCCTGTGGTGATGGCAACTATCGCTCCGAGAAGATGCGAGCCACCTGAGTTGTAGGTCCAGAATTCACCTGGGTCGTGTGCCATTGGACGGTCAAGGACATACTGTATTGCATTGTTGCTTCGAATCATGTTGGTTGCGTCATTTCCATTTCTGCCATAGGGCACACTCCATTCATCCCACTCTAGACCCGATGTCATAGTGAGAAGGTGCTCTATGGTGATGTTTTGCTTCCGACTGTCCAGATTGGCGATGGTACGATTCGGGAAGTAGTCGACCATCTTGTCGGTGACGCTCACAATGTAACCTTCTTGAATCGCTATCCCGACCAAGGCTGACAAGAAGCTCTTCGTGCAAGAGTAAACTGAATGCTTCGTGTCATAAGCATAGAGTGATCTGGGATATTCTTCAAGCACCAAATAGCCGTTCCTTACAACCAAGACTGAATCGATGTCAATGTTGTTGACCTGGACATACTCCATCATCTCATCAAGATAGATGGAGTTCATGCCTTGATCTTCAGGTGTTGAGGTTGACCACTCATATGTTGGCCAGTACCCGGTTGAGATTGATTGAGATTGGACTTTGGTTGCACTTGCTATCTGGGTACTTGAGTCAACCAAAGCAAATGACAAGCCGCAAAGAGACACTACTAACACTAGTTCCATTATGAAGAGCGATATCGACAAGGTGCGAATTCTCGATTGATGCTTTGTCAGGCTCATCTTGTCACTTCCAGAAAGCACATCCATTGAGCTGCGGCTGGACAACTGATTTGGAATGGTTGTATTTCTGAGGCGTGTCCAATCTCAGGTTCTTCGGTTTCTCCCTGAATATCGATCTACTCCCACTCATCCCGGGGTAGTAGAATCTTGACACTATGAGGCGAAGACCAGGTCGTGTGACACGTCGAATGGGACGACCTGCATACCTCATGGTGTTCCCCCCGAAATGTGGTGATGTGCAGTCTGTGCTGACGACTCACAGAATACTGGATTCTTACTTGAAACCCAGCATTCCGAAGTCCTCAGCACTATGCATGAAAATGGAAAAGAAGAGGGAACAGGAGTAGTCCTGTCAGACATCTCTGCTTCACCTCATCTTGGTTCCTTTCTGTGCCATTGGAGGAATCGATGCCACTCTTCTTGGATTCGGCTACATTCTTTGCTCTCATCTAGTGCAAGGCGGCGAAGAATCCTCGTGACCTCGCTTTGGATGTAGGGTGGAAGAGAACTTCCTTCCATTCCGTAGATCCTCTTGTTGATGGCATCCTCGCAGGCAGTCATCGCCCGCAGAAGATCTAGAGCATGCTCCATCTTTGCAGGAGGTATCTCAATGCCATGCTCAGCTAGGCCCTGGATGACCAATCTCCAACGGTCCTCTGGAGTTTCCTCAGCCTTCTGTGGAACAGGCTCAGGAGCAACCACTCTGGCTACACCGAGTTGATACTCCCTTGCTGAGGCACGATAGTACCGTTGAACAATTCCGGTCGTGGTTTTCTGAGTTCGCACCTGCTTGATGAGGCCAGCTTTCTTCAATCGTTCTACATGATGAAGAATGGTGCCTGGCTTCCTCTTGAGGGCCACAGCTAACTCTTTGACAGTCATCGGCTTTGTACCGAGTTGACGCATTATGTTGGCGCGAAGAGGATCCAAGAGTAGCTTGATCTTCTTCTTGTCTGATAGAACTTCTATGTCTCTTATTGGCGCGGACTTACCTGAACTCAATTGACAGCCCCCCATCTTTCTGGATCGTTTGGACTTTCTTCAGTGAGAGGTTCTTCATCTTCATCGCTGCTCAACAACAAGTAGGCACGACTCTGAGAGATGGCCATCGCAGGTATGACGATGAACAACACGAATAGGGCCACGAGGACAGTGTATGACCCAAGAGATCCTGAAACAATCTCAATGAATAGCCAAGGCGCGTAGATCGGGCCCCATATCAATGGTGCAAAGAGAACCACGATCAAGCCAAGATAGAAGAGCCACAGCGAGAAGACACGCCCTGCGTGTCGTGTTCCCATACCGACTGATTTGACGAACGCGTCCTTGACAGAGTGACCATCGATGACCGCTGGAAACATCATGCTCAAGAGACCTCCGAATAGCACAAACCAAAGCACACCTGCAGCAATAGCAAGTGTTTCATTGGTTCCTGTGATGACACCTCCGAGGACTTCGTAGAGATAGCCATAGCCTAGCGCCAGGGGTAGGATGGTGATCAGGAAGGTCAGAACGCCCGCTCCAGCGAGCGAGGCAAACTTGCGTTCGTACCAGGTGAAGACCCCCTCGGCTGAAGTACCCTCGCTCTCGACAATCTCACGTGCCATGCCATAGAGCGCACCAATGGCCACAAAGACAGGCAGAAGCAGGGGTATCAGTACCATGGCCAGAATGCCCAGACTAGCTGGAGATGGGAAAGTTTCAACCGCCTCGGCGACGACCATTATTGCTCTAATTATCCCTGGAAAACCACCACCAAATGTCATTATCACAGTTAGAATGCCAAGTAGGATGAACACAAGCACGAATAGCGTTACGATTAGGACTCCAAGCATTGCCAAGAACATAGAGAGCACGTTCTTGGCTGCGAACTTGAAACCGACCTTGACGTCTTCACCAAATGCATCTAAACCGGATTCTTGCATCTAGGGTATCACCTCGAAACTTGGGTTGGAAGGCACCGCCATCCCTAGGGGTGGCGGCACCTTCACTTGTTGACTGAACTCTGCTAACGAAAGAGTGCTTGGAAATGCAGAGCAGTCTAGAGACGGGATGTTGTCGATAATGGCTGACAAGACTTGAGAATCTGGGCGTGCAATCTCTGAAGGAGGACAGTGTCTTGTCAGCACAGAGCTGGAGGAAAGAAGACCAGAGCAGTATACCATGAGGAAGAATCACACCCTTAGTCGAATCACAACTTGACATCCCCGCGGCAATCAGAACACCAAGTGTGCGCCGTATGTTCTCACACGGACTTCCTCATTCTCTTCATTCGCTCTTTCCAGGTCCGTGGTTTCAGAGATGTCATCATTTGCGGACCTTATCTCGATTAGATTGTCGTACACCTTGCCGAGAACATAGATCTCCACGGGCAAGATAACCATAATCAGTCCGGGAACAATGGAAAGAGGAACAATCATCACAATCGCTAGGACGGCCCCGGCTACAGCTTGAAGGACCGCACCAACGTTATTCTTAGATACAACAGCAGCATGTTGCGGTGGTGCTACAACCTTGGCAATCTCGTACTCCATCTCACGGTCAAGATGGTTTGCTGCTGCGAAACTCTCAGCAGGATCTGCCACAACCACACGGGTTGTATCGCTGACCTCACGAGTCTGCGTGCGTGCTTTCAACTTTGTTATCTCCTAGAATCACGGCAACGCCCCGAAACTTCCGAACGTTCCGTTTTTCCCGAACGTTCTATTATCGCGGATTGTATATATACTCTTCGGTCAGCGTATTGCTCGCGATCCAAAGAAGCTATGGCGGTTTCACGAATTATCAGGCGGCATCTTGGCGAGGTTTTGGCACATCATTTATGGAAGAGGAGATGAAATAAGAGGGTGCCTCCTGCGAAGAATGGCAACTGGCTTTGAGAAATGAAGGATGGACTAGAAAAGAATGAAGGATGCAACCCTCGGGAACCTCATCGAGGACCTAAAGGTCGGCTTCAAGTTTGCAGCCAAGAACGTTGTATCATTCTTCCTAGGGATGCTAGGTGTTCTTCTGGTGACAGCCATCATCCTGTTGTTCGTCATCATCTTCGTGACCATCCCTCTGTTCTTCACTGTGGGACTGGAGGCTATAATCGATTTCTTTGTCAGCTGGATAGAGCCGTTTCCTCCAGCTGACGCGACTGCGCTGTTGGGACTCCTCCTATTCCTAATCCTACCCGTCCTAGCACCTCTCTTTGTAGCATTTGGTGCGTTGTTCGGGATGGCAAGAGAGATAGTGGAGAGCGAGGGGACATCAGCAGAAGGAGTCTTCACATGGTATCGTAGGAAGTTCTTCTCTCTTGCAACAGGCGGAATCATCCTCTTCCTTGTAGTGATTGGACCGATAGGCCTCGCCGCCTGGTGGATATTTGCATACTATCCCATGCCCTTCGGAATGCCATTGCACATCGAGATTGTCCTTGAGGCCACAGCGGTGGTATGGCTGATCATG
>JBHLPB010000184.1:0-5185 GCA_048939905.1 Promethearchaeota archaeon | reverse complement strand
CTATGTCTTGGACGAAGCCTGGCCGCGTGTTTCAGAGATTCCCTTCACAAGCAACCGGAAGTACATGGCTACATTTCACGTTCCCACGACTAGGTTGGATTCCCTTGACATTCCAAGTGACAATGGGTTGCTTATCGTGAAGGGGGCTCCAGAAGTGGTTGAGGGATTTCTATCTCAACCATCAGGCGCAGATTACTTTGTTGGCGAATTCGCATCACAAGGACTTCGCGTTCTGGCTTGCGCAATCAAAGAGATACCAAAAGACTCGCCACAAATCCGTGAGGAGGATCTCACAGAGATGACATTCGTGGGTTTGTGTGGAATCAACGATCCTCCAAGAGAGGGAGTCCGTGACTACATAGAGAGATCCAACAGAGCAGGCATTGAAGTGTTGATGATTACCGGCGATAACCCACTAACAGCAGAGGCAATCGCAAAAGAGGTCGGTATTCTCAGCCCTGAGGCTGGGCAGACTAGCCTCACAGGAGATAACATTGATGGATTAGATGACGAGGAGCTTGAAGAGGCGCTAACTGGAGGGGCCAGAGTCTTCTCTAGAACAACCCCAATCCACAAACTTCGCATTGTAAAATCACTGCAGACCCAAGGACTGCTTGTTAGCATGACAGGAGACGGAGTGAACGATAGTCCAGCTCTAAGGCAGGCAAATGTTGGGATAGCCATGGGGATAACTGGGACAGACATTGCCAAAGAGGCTGCTGATATCGTCCTCCAAGACGAAAGATTCGAGGCCGTGGTTGATGGTATAGAGGAAGGTCGGCACATTCTTAATTCGCTGAGAAGAGTCGTTCTGTTCTTGACCTCCACGAATCTCGCTGAAAGCTTCGCAATCTTGCTCATTCTTCTAGTGTTTCCGAATCCGATACTTCTACTTCCTTTGCAGATTCTATGGATAAACTTGGTTACTGATGGAATGCTAGACCTAGCCCTCTCTCTAGAACCAAAGGAGCAAGGCCTCCTGGACCAACCTCCAGGCTCACTTAGAGACCGAGTTCTCTCAAAGGATACCTTGGGGCGAGCGGTCCTGTACGGTGTGGTCATGGCCCTGTTCGTGTTGGTTGTGTATTTGCAGCATATCGGGCAAGCAGAAGCGAAGATACGTACAATGTTATTCGTGTCCCTGATTGTCCTTCAATGGTACAGCGTGCAGAACTGTAGATCACCAACAAGAACGATTACGGAGATAGGACTCACTAGCAATAGAGTCATTCTGGTTGTCTATTTGATTGACATATTCCTTGTTAGCATCCTCTTCCTGTTCCCTCCATTGACAAGTGTCTTTGGGCTTGTTCAACTTGAACTCTGGGAATGGGTGGAGATTGCAGTGTTCGGCGTCGTATTGCTACTATTCGAAGAAGTAAGGAAACGAATCACAAGGCGACTGCCGCCCCGGAGCACAATCTGAGAGAACATCTCTACTGTAATCAGCTAGAAGGACACCTTGCGGTAGAAATCCGGGAGCTGTATTCCGGTCTTCCCTTGGAATATGTCCCGAAGCAAGTCGAAGTGCTCATCTAGGTCCTTCATGAGCTTCTCTAGAGCATGTGGCTCGATATTCGGCTCCACACTCCACATAGTGAGGTAGTTTGTAATCACACCGAGCTCAACGCCACCTTCTTCGAGGTCTCTGAAGATTGTGGCCTTGATGAGCCACTCAGACTCGAACATGTCTAGGATATCTTGAATGCTGAGCACAATCAGATCAAGAAAACCTACGAGACTATCCAGCTTCTTGTCCTCTACACCTTCCTCACGGAGAGTTTCAGTGATTGTCTGGAGTGATGAGGTTCTATGCCGCAAGGTTTCGAACATCTTCATCAGTTTCGTGAACTCCTTGATGGAGGCCTCCAATGCTGGTACCAGCTTGTCAAACAGGTTGACCAGCAGCTTACCCCTAGCATTCTCTCTGATGTTCTGAAGGCCCTCAAGTTTGCCTAGCGGCCCGTCAATATGCTCAATCTGGACAAGCGTGTTTGTGACTGCCTGAATTGACTTCACTGAGTTACGTTGAATCTTCGACCATCGTTCGATGAAAGTGTCAATACTCTCACGAAGATCCTCAAATGCCTCGAAGTCAGCACCAGCCAATATCCAAGTCTCCAATTACAGTTTCATTTCAGGCATTTATAACTCATTCTGAGAGGTTCATGCCGGAGACAATTCTGACTCTTGAACAGCGGCAAGAAAATCAACTCCGATGCTTGAAATCGTAACAGATGTGTTGGAAGATAGAAAGGTCACTTGAGACTGAGGAGGTCCGATCTAGCAAGAATCCCCGTGAGTCGCCCCTGGCTCTGAACCAAGACAGCTTGGTAAGTGTAGAGGAGAGGGATGACATTGACTATGGGGGCGGACTCGTCAACTATTGGAGGGGCCTCTGGCGACATCACGGCCTGTACAGAGATCTGACCTAGGTCATGGTGCAACTCCTTTATGATGTCTTGCTCTGTCACCATCCCGAGAATCATGTTTCCCCGAACGACCGGAATCTGCGAATATCCGTTGTCCTGCATCACTCTCATGGCTCGTGAGGCGGGGTCTCTGGGGTCGACAGATATCGGATTCTCCGTCATCAGATCCACACATCTCATTGCGTGGAACTGCCCGATGAACCGTCGTTCGATTCGATGATGTTCAATGGCTTCAAGAGCTCTTACCATCATTGAGTGACTGACATCCAGAGCTCCCTTCTCCACTCTAGACACCCAGGACTGTGTCACACCAAGCTTGTCAGCCAACTCCGTTTGCGAGAGCCCAGCATCTCTTCTCAACCGAGTTAATCTCTCGCCCTCTCGCTTGAGTATCTCAATGGCCTCACTACCTTTCACGTGCATCAAACCCCATGAGATTCATTCCTTAGCTGCATTTTTCTGGACATTCTATTCCGTAGAGTACTACAAAAGGGTTCGCATGCCAACCCTTTTATGCCTTCCAACCGGCGCCGGGTAGCAACAAGACAATAGAGTTGAACTAGTATGGTTATTGAAGTCACACGTGGCGCAGGCATTCCAGTTCCAGAGAGAAAAGTTGAGATTGTCGAACGCAAGGGGAAGGGACATCCTGACACCCTATGCGACAAGGCAGCGGAGGAACTCTCGGTTCGGCTAAGCCAGTTCTACATTGAAACATTCGGACAGGTACAACATCATAATGTTGACAAGGTCCTCCTAGTCGGAGGTCAGTCAAATGCTCGCTTCGGAGGGGGCGATGTTATCGAGCCGATCTATCTCCTTCTGAGTGGTCGCGCTGTTGATGTAGTTGACAAAGATTATGAACGTCAGGTTCCAGTAGGCAAGTTCGCAGTGGAGCACACCAGAGAGTGGCTCAGTGGTGACCTGCCGAACCTAGACGTGAATTCAGACGTTATCATTGACTACAAGATTCGGGCAGGTAGCACCGATCTTGTGGGCAACTTCGAGGTTGGGGTCGACATTCCTAGAGCCAACGATACCTCCTTCGGTGTAAGCTATGCACCACTATCGCCAACAGAAATCCTCGTCCTCGAAGCCGAGCAGTTGCTGAATCACGGATATACTAAGAAGAAGTGGCCGCAGATTGGCGAAGACATCAAGGTCATGGGTACAAGAGTTGGAGATAGCATCCACCTGCAGGTGGCAGCTGCAATCATCTCTACCCACACCAAGGATGCAGAAGAGTATGCAAGTGTCATGGAGGGCATAGGTGAACTGCTCTCCAACATGGCTGTCAAGATTACTGACCAGCCTGTTGAAGTGAGTGTGAACACAGCCGACAGCCCGGAAGATGGCTTGTTCTACTTGACAGTCACAGGAACCTCTGCAGAGCATGGTGATGACGGACAGGTCGGCCGAGGCAACAGGGCGAACGGCCTCATAACTCCCTACAGACCGATGACGCTCGAAGCTGCAGCCGGCAAGAACCCAGTGTCTCACGTTGGCAAGACATACAATGTCGCGGCCCGAGAAATCGTTGAAAAGGTTGTAGAAGAGCATCCTGACCTAACTCAGGTCTACTGCTACATCGTCAGCCAGATAGGCGCACCAATCACAGAACCAAAGGCAATCAATGTCGAGCTCTACGGAGACTGCGACCTTGACAAGGTTCGTGGTTCTGTCGAGAGCATATCTGATGAAGTCATTGCCAAGCTGCCAATGGTCTGGGAAGGCTTCGTGAAGAGACAGTACCAGCTTTGGTAGATGACTGGCCAGACAGTTGTCATTACCGTGCGATATGTCTCTCAGCAATCGTTCCGCACGCTCCATGGTCTTTCTCTGAGCTGCAATGGTTAGGCCAACGAGATCCTACTATGTCTAGCCCTCGGAAGAGTATTATCGGCCTTCTGACGCCTAGATTCCCGGGGCTTCAGAAGGATGAAGGACTTCACGAAGATTGCGCTTGAAACTTGCAGAAGCGCGGGAGCAACCTACGGCGATATCCGAATAGTCACCGTGCGTGGTGAAGATATCACCATGAAGGATGGCAACATAGACGTGTTGAGTCTGACGACAGTGAGAGGTTTTGGAGTTCGCGCAATCGCAGATGGCGGATGGGGTTTCGCAGGATCACATGAGATGACGAAGAATGAAATCCAGGACACTGCCAGGCTTGCTGTTAGGATTGCGAAGGCTTCAGGTTCAACTAGAAAGAATCCCATCGTTCTTGTGGACACTGAAACAGTTGAGGATAAATATGAAACGAAGATCAAGAAGGACCCCTTCAAGGTTCCTGTTGAGGAGAAGCTGGAGATTCTGGCAGAGGTAGACAAGCGCCTCGGAAGGGTTGGCGACGCAATCAAGGTTCGAAGAGCAGACTACCGTGCGCACAGAGAGAACAAGGTGTTTGCAAGTACTGAGGGGGCCTATATCTCTCAGACCATCACCTGGTGTGGGGGAGGATTCTCGTGTGTAGCCGTCGGTCCCGGCGTTCCTCCGCAGTCCCGGTCATTCCCAGGATCATTTCGAGGTGATTTCTCGTCGAAGGGCTACGAGTACTTTGAGGGGCTGAGGTTACTTGAGAGTGTAGAAGATGTCGCGAGCGAAGCCATAGCGCTCACTCAGGCGCCTGCCTGCCCAAGCGGCACAATGACACTTCTGCTTGATGGCCATCAACTCATGCTACAGATTCACGAGAGCTGTGGTCACCCAACTGAGCTGGACAGAGTACTGGGAACTGAGGCCGCATATGC
>JBHLPB010000183.1:0-5220 GCA_048939905.1 Promethearchaeota archaeon | reverse complement strand
GAGATTGCCAGTCCTAGAAGGGTGTGGTCCGACTCGTCGGTCGAGGCCTTCTCGAGGAGTCCGGCCACTTCATCTGTCGAGTCCTGGAGCCGTTGGCCAAGTTCAGCTACGATTAGCTCCCGCGCGAGGTCGTGCAGCACCCAAGTCCCATCCCCCCTGTCCCTGACAAAACTCAGGCGAATCAACCTGTCCCAATAGTCTGTTCTAATGTCTGGCACAACTACGGTCATTATTCGTCGATTGAAGAACGGGACAAGACCCGCTTTCTCAACCAGGCGCATAAGGAGTTCGGCTCCGCTGAACAGTCTTCTCCAGGTCTTGAGTCGAACGTCTTCAAGTGTGTCCGCCTGCAGGTCTTCCACATCATCGAGTGACAGGCCTCCGGACTCTGCAAGGTCGCATATCGCACCTATCACGAAGGGATTCCCACCGCTCACACTGACGATTCTATCCTGAAGCTCAGTATGGTCAATCCCACGTTGTTGAAGGAGATCGATACAGCTCTCTCTGTCAAGCTCCGTGAGCTCGGACTCCTCGATCTCAAGTTCATCTTTTGCTTTCTCAGGCAGGGCTTGTCTGCTTGCCATTACCCCCACGCAGTTGGACAGTGAAGTCAAGAATACGTACCAGAGCTCGCTCTCGGTGATTTCTCTACCGCGATATCGCCAACGGCGCTTCTCAATGTCGACATTTTCCGAGTGATCCAGCAAGAATACAATGGGTCTCTCGGAGGCCTTACGCTTGTTCAGGTCTTCCAACAATGCGTCAAGAAACAGAAACTCTGCATGTCTCGGCTCCTTCCAGAATATCTCTAGCAGTCGCTCGATGTAGCCCTTACCAAGGCGAGACTGTAGCCACTCTCCCAGATCACCGTATCTTCCCTTCAGTTTCGGGGCCACCTTGGCCCCAACTGCCCCAATAGCACTCCCGATACTTGCTAGAGAGCCGATGAAGGGTATGGCCATCACAACTTCCTTCGCCCATTCACGGCCTTTCTCTTTGACAGGTTCTACTCCCTCGACAAACCGCTGTCGAATCTGCCAGAGAACATCGAACCGCCTCAGATTCACACCGAGAAGGACTGCCCCTTTTGCAATCACATTGAGACGGTCATAGAACTCACTGTACCGTTCACAGTCAAGATAGATGGTTTCATTAATCGTACTCTTCCAGTGGTCGAGAAGTGAGCTCTTTCCAATCCCGCCAATCCCACGAAGATGAAGAACAACACTCCGTTGCTTGCAGCGCTCAAGCGCCTCGTCCATCCAGTCTAGATACTCCTCTCTGTCCACGAACACGCGCTCGGTCGGCTCATAGTGCTCGTACATCCTCTCTACCCTTCATCACGCGGTAGCGAGCAATGGAATGGGTGTCACATAAGCTCGTCGGTACTCAAATTGGTAGATCGTCCATTCGGTAATCTCGTTGCCCGCTACCAGGTCTTTCATCGATTCTATTCATAGAACTCAGGATTAACGGGCGTTCTCATCTGACTCCTCGTTGTCAGCAGTACGATGTTTAGACAGCCGTTTCCAAGCAGAAAGGCGTGACCTCAATACGAACATGAACGGCACCCTCATTTCTTGCTCCCTAGTTTTCTCTTTTTCTCGTTCTTTTGAAGGTTCAAATGCTCGAACATACTGAAGCAGAATCAGTCCAATAAGGAACGTAGCCGGGAATGGCAGTATTAGCGAGAACGGCGAGTATGCAGGTCCGTACATCGAATACACAAGAGATGGAATCTGGGCAGCGATGCCAGTGATGTAGGCGGTTCTCTTACTGCCCTTGCCCAGTGCGTATCTCATTACTGCCCACACGAAAAACAGGTTTGCAGAGGAAACCATTATGGGGACTCCGTAGTATCTCCAAGTCAATGGGTCCTGTAGAAAGACGGTGATTGAGTCAAATGAGGGTCCCAAGTAAAAAGCGAATTCGACCTGTAGTAGAAAGCCTCCGAGCACAAGAGGAGTATATGGAATGGGGAATGGCTGTGCGGCCTGCCAGAGAGTCACAGTGGGAAGTAAGAGTGCACAGAGAAGTAGAAGAAGACTGACGGTCTTTGGAGAGAGAATCCGATCTTTCCAGCTTCTCCGAACTCCATTCGAAACTCTCGTTGAGAGGGAGTTGCAGAGCTGTGCGACCGACGGCATGAGAATGAGGCCAGCGAAGAGTAGACTGCAGTAGCCAACCGAAACAGGTGCGCTCAGTACAATGTCGCTCCACTCCATCGAGCTGACGGAGATGAACTGTATGATCAGGTAGATGGGAACAATAGCGACGACAAGGCTAGCTAGGAGCGCCGAGATACGGGGAAAGGATGTGCAGTCATGCATGCCTAGCCTAAGAATATAACCCAGCCCAAACAGACCTAGCAGCACACTCAGTGGCAATTGGAGCAAGTTCCACCGGAATAGAATGGGATACAAGTATCCCGGAATCACTTGGAGGTAGTAGGATTGGCTGTAGAAAACAAGACCCAATCCTCCCGGATTGTTGAGAACACGAAGCTCTAGAGGGACGAACAGGAGAAGCAGTAGTCGAAAGCCACCCCAGACTATCAGAATGAAAGGCTTCAACGTTGCTTGTCCTGATTGTGCCATCTCTGGGATCTCCCTACAAATCTCGCGACTCGCCTGATTGCATCAGACACCTGGAGGCTTCGGACTTAAGACGAAGGTGCTTTCACTAGATTCTATGAAAATCCTTGTGGTTGAATGATGCCATCGCAAGCGTTATCATCATTGTGGGGCGAATCTGGACTCTACCAACTGCGAGTTCTGTCGTGCGATGGGAAAGGTCGTTTCCCAGATGGACAACTCGGGTGCAAGAATAAGAAGACAGAAGTCAACAATGTGCGTCTATTCATTAGGTATTGACCTCCCGTACTGCCCAATTCATTGGTTTCATTTTCGTGCTTGTCATCATCTTCAAGCCCAGAACAAGCCCCATGACAACGCGTATCTATGGGAAATGGTGCGTTGTTGTGTCATTATGAGATTCTGAGTCGGGCGCCAGAGCCGTATGTATTAAAGTCCTAGACCCCCAAATGGCGAGGGAGGTCTGACTGTGAAGATTGCCGAGAATGCCTTGGATGCGATTGGAAATACATCCTTGGTGCAGTTGAAAAAGGTGGTTCCTAGGGATCATGCAAGAGTACTGGTGAAGTTGGAATGGGAGAATCCCACGGGGAGCATGAAAGACCGTATGGCTCAATCGATGATTGAAAAGGCAGAGGCGGATGGGAGATTGAGTCCTGGTGGCACTGTCGTAGAGTATACGGGAGGAAGCACGGGAACGTCACTTGCATTGGTCTGTGCTATCAAGGGATATCGCTTCCGTGTTGTTTCCTCCGATGCGTTTAGTCAAGAGAAACTAGACCACATGAAGGCTCTAGGTGCGGAAGTGACAATAGTCCCAAGCGGGGGTCGTGGGATTAGGAAGGAATTGATTGATGAGATGATAGAAGCCGCCCGACAGATGACTGATGAACCGGGTACTTACTGGACTGACCAACTGAACAACAAAGACAATGAGTCTGGTTATTTCCCGTTGGGCGAAGAGATCTGGGACCAGACACGTGGCCAAATCGATGCCTTTGTGCATGTGGCTGGGACCGCTGGGTCTATCATAGGCACCTCCAAGGTGTTGAAAGAACACAACCCACAGGTGAGAGTTGTCGCAGTTGAACCCGACGAATCCCCGGTTCTGTCAGGAGGTGACGGTGGCTCACATGGCATAGAGGGCATTGGGACTGGTTTTGTCCCACCCCTCTGGGATGGTAGTCTAGTTGACGAGGTTGTACGCATTTCAACTGAAGAAGCTATGAAGATGGCAAGACGGCTAGCAAGAGAAGAGGGGCTCTGTGCAGGCACCTCGTCAGGAGCAAATGTGGCTGCAGCAATCCAGATTGCCAAGAAGCTGGGACCTAGTGCCACAGTGGTCACGTTGCTGGTTGATTCGGGTGTGAAGTACTTGAGTACGAATCTCTACAAATCCAGCTAGTCCAGAGTGGGGAAGGACTAGTGCAAGGTCTGAACTCAGGTGTCACTTGAAGCGCTATTCTCACATGAGAGCTTCGGTCCAGACTGTCTTTCTTACTCCCTGATGAAGAACAAGCCACTCAGAAACCAAGACCACGGTGGAGAGTATTATTAGGGAATGTACCGATGACTTCACCGAGGGATATGAGAAGGCTCGGAGTCTATCTCACACTGCTCATGGCACTGATACTCTGTAGTTACTTGCTAGTGGCATACGTACCTGGATTGCTGACAGTTCCACGGAGTGAGAGTGAGGTCATATTCGGCACTTCGGACAACGATGTTTCAGAAGATATGGCAATCGACAGTGAGGGGAATGTCATCGTTGTGGGGAGGAGTGAAACTGACTATGCGGCTGGTAGGTTCTTCATGGCGAAGGTGTCCTCCGGAGGTCAAGAGCTGTGGAGGAAGATCTGGAACGAGTCGACCAATGACGTGCTTCTCAGTGTGGTAGTAGACTCGATGGACAACATCATTGTTGCAGGAGCTGTCCGGAGCTCTGACCTAGAAGAGCAAAGGGGCATTGTCATCAAGATGAGCCCAGACGGGAATGAGCTGTGGTCGTTTGACATTCCCACTCTCCGGTACCATGGGATACCTGTCTTCTATAGCCAAGCACCAGACTTCTTTGGATTGGAAATGGCCCCTCACAGTGATGATGTCTTTGTGATAGGAAACATTGACGACAGCAGCCACAAGACCCTGGTGATGCGTCTGAACTCTTCAGGTTCCGTCATATGGCAGAATGAGTGGTTTGGCCCCCCACATCAGAACGGAACCAGGGCCACTGACTCTTGGCTAACCAGCCAGAACACGATCATGGTCACAGGTCTGATATACGGGACAGAGGATCCGTACTGGCCCTACATAGGGTCATACTTGGCCGAGTTTGACCTCAACGGAACGGAGGTCTGGAACAGCACCTCGGGTGAGTATTGGGGTAGCTACGAGATAGCCGAGGACCGGTTTGTCACAGCGACACATGGACTGTCGATAGAACGCGTAGCCTGCTATACTTACGCCTTTAACAAGACTTGGGAGTTTGACATTGACCCGGGAGAGTACTATTCCGTCATAGTCAGAGGATTCAGTCTGAATGGGACTGACAACCTGATTGGGTGGGGCAGAGTCACAAGCCTAATTGCAGGCTCGTCAGTAACCAGGTCCTTCACCGCGAAAT
>JBHLPB010000182.1:0-5244 GCA_048939905.1 Promethearchaeota archaeon | reverse complement strand
GAGTGAAAGCGGTTCATGTATCCCGTCAGGATTGTTAACACCTCCTTCGCCGAAGAACTTCTTCACATCGGTGCCGTGGGCATCCACTGGTGCATCTAGGGACACTAGGAATGTCGGTGGGGGGGTCTCGTCTTCGAGGACGGCCTCCTTCACGGGAGACTTCACAGGGCCTCCCGTAAGATGCTTCCCCTTAGTCGAAAGATATGCGTTGAGGGCCCTCCAAGCCATCCTACTAGCAAGCGTGTTTCCCTTGAATTGATTCGAATTCAAGAGACCCTGTCTTTCGCCCACAATCCCAATCTTGTGATCAAACCGTCTGCTGAACTCTCTTCGCAATTCAGACGCAGGTCTTCTTTGGGCTAATGAAAGCATGAAGGACTTGTATGAGAACTGATATTGCTGACAACCCCAATACTCAATCCACCTCAAATCAACAGGCCGATTGCGTTCGTTCTTTATGGTGACTTGTGAGATTATGATAGGATCGTCTCCAAAGGGAGCGAATATAACTTGGTCCGCGACGAGGCCGGAGCCCTCTGCCGTCTTTCTGAAGTACCCCATTCCAAATACCCTTCCGAATTCCTCAGCCTCGCCAGAGTAGTATGTGCTTAGGAAAGACTCTCCATCTGTTAGGTAGCCAAAGCCACCACCAAAGTGGTAGGTGGATGGATCAAAGTCGTTCAGGAACTTTGGGCTACCTTCATCCTGTCTCACTTGGACGTGACCGTAGTTTGACACTACTGCAACAAGCCGGTCATTTCCAACCTGATGAATGTGGTCAGTCTTAGGACGCCACACCTCACTCATTGGCGACACGGCCTTGGGATCCTTCGTTTGATTGCAGGTGTATCTGTAGGCTCGGAGTCCAAACTCGTCCTCAATCCACTCACCAAAATGGCCCGAGCCGAAGGATTTCTTCGTCAAGGTTTGCATCTCCATCCGATTGTAGCGCAGATGGGGGATTAATCTCTTTCCGACTTGAGATGAAACAAACAAATACCGCATTGACCATGAGAGCATGGCTAGAGGAAGATATGTCGCAATTCGGTAGTCAAAGGAACAGGATTAGAAATGACTCTCAGAAAAATCACAGAGATGCTAGTTGACCTGAAAGTAGACGAGATTGCTGGCGCCGTAGGAGAGAATCTCAAGAACGGTGCAGACCCACAGAGGATTCTAGAAGCACTGACAACTGGAATGGATGAGGTAGGCCGTCTGTACGAAGGAAAAGAGTACTTCTTGGCAGAACTGGTTCTTGCAGGAGAAACGATGAAGGAGGCAATGGGAGTACTAGAGCCTCACCTGAAGTCCGAGGACGCAGGAAAGAGAGAGAAGGTCATTGCCGCCACTGTCAAGGGCGACAACCATGACATCGGAAAGAACATACTCAGTACAATGCTGATGTCAGCGGGTTTCGATGTCATAGACTTAGGAATGGACTGTCCAGCGGAGCGAGTTGTAGATGCAGTGAAAGAGTCCGATGCTCGCGTTGTAGCGCTCAGCTGTTTGCTCACAATGACGATGAGTGAGATCTCCACAGTGAGTGATGCCCTGAGAGAGGCCGGGCTTCGAGACAAGGTGAGTCTCATTGTTGGAGGAGCGCCACTAAGTATGGAGCTCGCAAAGAAGATGGGGGCTGATGACTTTGGGGCTGATGCAATCGAAGGCGTAAGGCGCATCAGACAATTGCTGGAGAGTTGATAGTAATGGACGCACCGACGCGTGTGATGAAAGCTCTTGACCATGAAGAGCCAGACAGGGTACCGGCGTTCGAAAGTGCATTCACAAACAACACAATCGTGAGACACTATGGAATCGAACCAGGTACCGGCATCAAGGATGGTTATGAATCGATAAAGCGACTTCCCGGCAAGGACCGCCTTGCCAACATGGCTTTTTCCAACAAGAAGTGGCTTGCCAAGGGGTTGGTTGATGGCTACGAGCTCCTACGGCGTGTGAAAATCGACATCGGCCTCAGCTACGTAACTCACACCTATCGGAAAGGCATCGAGGGTGGCTATATCGACGAGTTTGGGCGGATCATGCAGATAGACTACTATGAGGATGGCACTCTTATCTTGGGCTATCGAGGAGGCTACTTGAAGAGCTTCGAAGACTACGAGAAATGGAAACAGCCAAGTCCTCATGAAAAGAGACGACTTGCTGCCTATCAAGCAGGAAAAGAAGTCCAAGAACAGATGAAGAACGAAATCCTCTCTGTTCCTGCGATTGGTGGGATGATGGAGCCAGCCTGGGAACCCTTCGGGCTTGAAGTGTTTTCAAGAATCTTGGCCCGACCTAGGCAGGCGAAGAAGGTCTTTGATGACAGAGGAGAACTCGCGCTCGAACTCGTGAAGATTCTTGCCGAGCAAGGGTCAGAGCTTATTCTCATATGGGACGACTATGGATTCAAGAATGGTCCATTCATGAGCCCAAGGAATTTCGAAACATACGTTTGGCCCTGGCTTCGGCGGATCTGTGATGCCGCTCACAAAGGCGGCAGCAAGATTCTGCTCCATTCAGATGGCGACTTGATGATGCTCTTCGAGGATATCGTGAAGTGTGGGGTCGACGCAATTCATCCTATAGAACCCACTACAGCCAATCCGGAATACGACATCTTCAAGCTGGCAGAGAAGTATGGCGACAAGATAACGTTCGTAGGGAATCTAAGTCCTGTAATGCTTGCGACAGGAGAGATATCAGAAATAAGGGACTACAGCATCCGACTAATCCGAGAGCTCGCCCCTGGTGGGGGTTACTTCTTCAGTAGTGGACACAGCATTGCACCATCTGTCACAGTGGACAGATGGGAAGTGGTAATGGAAGTTAGAGAGAGGTATGGAAGGTATCCAATCAGTGTTCCCGACTAGTTGTCATGGCCAGAGTCGTTGGCAGAACCAGCGGACATATCTAAGGAATCTGAGTCAGACGATGTAGCACCTATTAGAGCGGCTCTCTTCTTCTCATGTAACTTGGACAGCTTATCTTGCATCTCAGCCAGCTTCTCTCCGTGAAGGGGATAGAAGTAGATGAAGACTAGGCTCAGTGTTGCAACTAGTGCGGGCACAAGCAACCACAGGATCTTGATTCCAAGAAGAGCTGATTCAGGCTGCACGGATAAGGCCCCACCCTGTATATAGCCAAACGTTGTCAACACGAATGTGGCTATTATCGGACCTAGGCTCGTTCCCGGTCGAGTGAGTAGAGCCATTACTCCTATGAACATGCCTTCACGCCGCGAGCCGTACAATACCTCATCTTCGTCGATTGCCAAGTACTGCATTGGAATGTGGAAGACACCATATCCTGATGCGAGAGTGACAATGATGAGTCCATGCCAAATCAGCCATTCCAGACTAGGGACTAGGATGATGCCGAACAGGATGAGAGAGCCTATCACCCTCAGCGATCCAAACCTAAGCATGATTCTTCTCATACCCCACTTCGGGCGGAGTTTCATTGCTATAATGTTCCCCAAGTAACCCACGATGAAGTAGATTGCGAAGAATAGAAGTATGATGTCAAGTCCTGGAGTTATGCTCTCCAGGAGGAGGAGGTAGACGAAGAAATAGCTCAGGCCAAGACTGCCAAGGAGATTCTGGCACAAGTAGAAGCCTGCATAGATGAGAAACGTCCTTGACTTGAAAGTGGCTACTATCGATTCTTTGAGCGAATAGACCTCATCATGCTGGAATTCGGGCTTCTCTTCACACATGAAGGCCGTGAGCAGAATGAACACCGTGGAAATCGCAGCAAAGACCAACATAATCATTCGAAAGTCATCAGAGTTTGGAGGCATGCTGGCGATTGCTATGAACGCCGGCAGAGTCACCATAGTACCGAGGACAGTGGCGAAGAATTGTGTCTTGTTTCGCTCATCAATGTCCATCGTCATCTCTGCAAGCAATGCTAGCCAGAGTAGAATGACAAGGGTGTACATCGTGTCAAAGAGGCAGATCGTCACCACGTAGTGAATGAAAATGATGACCTGGTTAGTTAGACTCCAGGGGAACCACACCAGTAGAAATGTCAGAGCCCAAATCGGCCCACCGTACTTGATATAGATTAGGCGCCTACTGCCCCATCTCTCACGATTAGTTCGATCCGACAGCTGTCCAGACAAAGGATCGTTTAGAGAGTTTACAGTCATGTAGATTATCTGTCCGGCAATGAAGAATGATGGTAGCAAGGCCAAGTCATCGAAAAAGAACTCGATGTACTTGAAGCTGAACACAAACCCGAGCAACCCAGTTGGAATTGCACCGAAGGCATAACCCCACACATTCTTCCGACTCAGCCTCTCAGACTGCATCAATACTGGCACTCTCATTCAGATACACAGGTTCTGCTTTCAGATTCGGGTGTATAACTGACTATTAAACTAGCATGACCTTGGCAGTAGTTTACATGGTGCTGCATTTCGAGGACCCCTGAATAGGAGTGTTGCTTCAGCACACATCATATTGCTTAGGTTGTCGACGTATTGGGAAGGTTAGAGATTGCCTTCACTACTTCGCATGGATGGGTACAATTCAGCCAGGTGAATCCAGAGGAGGAATGCCTTGACATACGAGTTCGTAGACGTCGCTTCCTCAACGAGGTAGGGTGCCCGACCTGAGGAACTCAAGGAATCAAAGTTCGTCACGTTCAGTTCGTATACAGCGATATTGATCTCGACACTGACGGAGTCGCTCCCTGTGTTGTCAACACTGATGTCAAAGTGGAGGTCTGGTAACAGACTCCCCTGAGCCTCAGATGATGAAACGGAGAACTCATTTCGGTAGATGACACCAGGATACAGTTCGATGTCAACGTTGTCCCAGCTTCCAATCTCCCTCTCACCGCCACTGTTACTGTCAATAGAACGAAAGAGCACGACTGCGACTCCTGCAACAACGACGACAGCAACAACAAGACCCGCTATCACCTTCCAGCCAAGACCAATCCCACTCGATGGTTTCGGAGATTCTTGGTAGCCTGACGGAAGTGGTATTTCTGTCAAGCTGCATCCTCCCATGAAAGAAGATGGCTCTCTACAACGGAAGCTGCCTATAGCGGTTCTTCAAGCGCCCTCTAGTGTTTCATTGAAAGGGTGATTTTACCTCTTTGCAGTAGCAAATGCCAAGAAATCATGAAAGACCTTAACATGATCACCTAGAATAACGACATGATGATTTGCAAGAGAAGACTCTAGGAAGTAGTCAACGGGCTTGTCCATCTTCACCTTGATCTGTGTCCTGC
>JBHLPB010000181.1:0-5245 GCA_048939905.1 Promethearchaeota archaeon | reverse complement strand
GATGGATTCTTGGTTACGAAATGAACAAGACGACACGCATCCTCTTGTGCGCCGGTATCATAGACCTCTGTCGTAAGAGCCTGTCCCATCAAGACTGGCTTTGAGAAACGCACCTTCATGTGTTGCAGTCTTGTGGGATCGCCTTCAAGTAGTTCATCCACAATCGTCTGCGAGGCGAAGGCCATCGTGCATAATCCGTGGAGAATGGCACTTGGAAGTCCGGCGCTCCTAGCAATCTCATCGCTGACATGAATAGGGTTGTGGTCGCCAGATGCTTCCGCGTATCTCTTGCCCTGATCACCCGAAACAAGAACCGTGCGCGCGGCGACCTTTTCTCCTTCTATCGAGGTTTCCTTGGAAGCCTTCGCCTCTCTCTTCTCAGCCTTCTTCCTTCCTCTCATGATTAATCGATACCGCATCTCCACCATGATAGTATTCCCGCGTGTGCATTGAATATCCATGTCCAACAGCTCATTTGCACCGCGCTTCTCAATGTTCGCAATCCTAGCACTAGAAACTATCTCGTCACCAGGTCGGATTCTCTCCTTCCACCACATCTCGTGTTCCGCATGAACAACCCTCAGAAGGTCAAGGTTCATCTCCTCTGCGTCGTCAGAAAGTTGGCTGAGAAGTTCAGGCAAGAATACAACAGGATAGAGGGGCGGTGAAACCACTCCCTCGGGAGATTCAGTATCGTAGTATGTTGGGTTTGTTTCATTTGTGGCTTGCGCATACTTAATCATGGCATCTGCCATCGCTATCTGAGGGCGGCTACGATACTCCTTTCCAATGAAGCTCCTGTCCAGTACAAACGTTTCTTTCTCCATTGGCTACATCTCTGTTAGATCATATGTTCAGGTCAGCGTCGAGAGCTCTACGAAGGGTTTCGAGCGACACATTCCCTCCTGAGCAAATGAGTCCGGTCTTCTTATCTTTTAGCCGTGTACGGATTCGATAGGCGGCTGCCAGAGGTGCCGCACCAGCACCCTCAGCGAGTGTGTGTGCATGCTCGATCATCCATAGCAGGGCCCTCATGATTTCTTGTTCACTCACCAGAATGAAGTCATCCAGATGTTCTCTGAGGATTCTTTGAGGGAGCTCAAAGGCAGTCCCAGTGGAGAGCCCCTCGACAAGAGTACGGTTCGGTCTCTCGACCAAGCTCCCTTCTTTCCACGAATCGTGAGCCGCTGGAGAGACTTCAGATTGAACAGCTATTACCTTGATCTCAGAGTTGATGGACTTGGCTGCAATGCAGGCACCCGCTGCACCACTTCCTCCACCCACCGGCACGATGATGGTATCGATTCCCGGTTCTTCTTGAAGCATCTCAAGGGTCTCGGTGGCAACTCCCGCAATCAGGTCTGGTTCATCGCCCGAGTGAACGTATCGATAGCCATGTTTCTCGGCAAGGTGCTCGCAGTGAACTCTGGCCTCGTCATAATTCGTACCATGAAATACTATCTCGGCGCCAAGGGCTCTCAGGGCCGCAACCTTTCCTGGGTTCGACTTCTCTGGCATCACAACAGTGGCCTTCACACCGAAGATCTTTGATGCATAGGCAATCGACTGTCCGTGGTTCCCCGTGGAGGCCACTATAACTCCTCGTTCCCTCTCTTCCTTCGAGAGTCGTGAGACCAGGTTGACTCCTCCACGGACCTTGAACGCCCCAACTGGTTGACAGTTCTCATGCTTGATATACACTTCAGTCCCGACAAGTTCGTTGATCATCGGATAGCTGAGCAGGGGCGTAGGTTTGAGATAGGGGCCGATTCGCTTCTGAGCGTCCGAAACATCTTCGATTGTCGGGATTCGCAACAAGGACATCTCCAGGATATCTATATTGAATCATTATCTGGCCGACCACCATGAAATACTTTCTGAAAGCCGGGCCAAGGAATTGAGCAATTCACCAGGTTTCCTTACAAGGAGAAGAAACAGAGAGCGGACGGCCCTCTAGAAGGCGATTCTCAGTTGCTGACGCATATGAAATACCACTATAAGCATTAGAAGAAATACTTGAACTACACCGCCCAAGAAGCAGGAGCAGAATCGGATGAGCAAGATATTCCGTAGGCAGTTCAAAGTCTGCCTAATTGGCGATGGATATGTAGGCAAGACAAGCATTCGGCGGAAATACTTGAAGGGGGGTTTCAAGGCCAGTTATCTGCCGACATTAGGGGTAGATTTCGCTCAGAAGACCACCACGTTTGAGGGAGTCCCGACATATCTTATGGTATGGGACATAGCAGGCCAGCCACTCTTCCAAAGCCTCCGGAGGCGGTATTACGAGGGGTGTAGTGGAATGATTCTCGCCTACTCTGTAGTAGATAGAGAATCATTTGACAATGCCTCCAAATGGCTTGTCGAGGCCCATGGATTCATGGGAGAGCTCCCCCCTCTAATCGTAGCAGGAAACAAGATTGACCTTCGTCCAACTCATGTACAAGAGGAAACTGTATCTACTGAGGAAGGCGAGGCATTCGCCAAGAGATTCAGTGAGAAGCTGAACACACCGGCCATTTTCATTGAAACCTCCGCTTTGACGGGCGAGAACATCGATGAAGCTTTCACCAAATTGATCAGGTTGATGATCGATGAAAGCGAACAACGCCGCAGGGTTGAAGAGCATGTGACGTCTGTTAGCCCTATAGAAGCCACAAAGCCCCACACGGCTGAACAAGATATGACAGGGACATCCATGGTCACCCCTGAGCAGATGCCAGCTGATATCAAACCCGTGCCTCCATCGGCTAGTGACTTCTTCACAAGTGCAAGCGAAAGTACGGCTGTACCTAGAGAATCGGACATTGACCCAGTTACGTCTCTAGATGCAGATTCTAGTTATCACGAAGAGGACCAGATTGGCCGATACATGACCGAACTCTCTCAATTGCGTGAAGAGCTCCAGAGTACTGAAGGAGAACTCGCAAAGTTCATGTCTGATATGGAAACAGAGCTTCTCAATCTGAAGAACGTAATTCATGTAAAGAGAATCATGTATGAACATCTGAAGAAGCAGATTCACTCCACAAGACAGGAGTGGGCAGATGCATACGACGAGTATACGAAGTTAGACGAACGCAAGAAGGCTGAGCTAGCAGAGAGAAGCAAGCAGATTAAGGAAATCCGGGACAGCATTGAGAAGATTGGCAAGAGAGTGAGGAGACGCGTTGGAGAGCTTGACCTGAAGAAGATGGCTGAATGACTATTGACATTTAGGATAATTCTGCAGAGAACTCTCTTGGAAGAGACAGTTCTATCATACAAGACGGCTTTGGTGACCCGTGTATGAGTTATATGAATCGAACCGGCAGGTTCTTCCCTAGACAGGTGTCCACCTAGGCGAGGAAAGAGTAGTCATGAGCTGCAGCCAGTGTGTTGGTATTGAACTGAGATTCGACAGGAAAAAGGCCGCCCAAGACCTCCGTGAGTACCGGAAAGATGGCCCAAAGGGCTCCACCCGTAAGCTTCTCGATGCTGTGATGGCAGGAAGTGTTTCCGACATGACACTTCTGGACATAGGTGGTGGGGTAGGGGCCATCCAACACGAGCTTATGAAAGCGGGCGCTAGCAGCTCCATCAATGTGGAAGCCTCGCAGGCATATGTCGAGGCCGCAAAGACAGAAGCGAAACGTCAGGGTCATGCTGATAGGATTAGCCATTTCCATGGCGATTTTGTCGACTTGGCCTCAGACATCCCAGAGTGTGATATTGTCACATTGGACAAGGTAGTGTGCTGCTACCACGATATGAGGAGCCTAGTGGAAGAGTCTTCGGCCCGGGCCAAGAGAGTCTACGGACTCGTATACTACCGCGACCACTGGTATGCTAGAATATGGACGGCTTTGCATAACTTCCGCAATACGCTTCAACGGAATCCCTTTCGACAATTTGTGCATCCGCCCGAGGAAATTGACCGGATCCTTCGTAGGAAGGGGTTTCAGAAACGGTTCCATCATGAAGCGGGCGTGTGGCTGACTGTTGTTTATGAGCGCTCCAATCTTTAGATGAAACTCGACCGAGCAACCTGAGAATACAGTATAGTCTATTCCCCAATAATCTTGACAAGAACTCGTTTGGACCGACGTCCATCGAACTCTCCGTAGAATATTGCCTCCCAAGTTCCTAAATCAAGTCGACCCTCAGTGATGGCGACGACAACCTCGCGACCCATAATCTGCCGCTTGTGGTGGGCGTCACCGTTGTCCTCGCCCGTACGGTTGTGTTGGTAGCGGCTGATAGGTTCGTGAGGGGCGAGTTCCTCGAGCCAACGTTTGTAGTCTTCATGCAGCCCCCTCTCATTGTCGTTTATGAAGACACTCGCGGTAATGTGCATTGCATTGACCAAACACAGTCCTTCGTGAACACCACTTTCAGAAACGGCATCTTGTACTTGGGGGGTTATGTGAACGAAGTCCATTCGAGCCGGGACATTGAAGGTCAGGTATTTCGTATGGCTTTTCATTGTGTTTCCACTGGAGATTGGAAATCGGTAAAAACGTTGTCAACAGCCAAGCAATTCTACACTGAGGACTAGCCTAGGACTCTTGGTGACGATTGGGGTCGCTCGCAAGAGTGGAATCGAGCTCTCTAGCTCTTGACATCGCTTTGGCACTCATATCGATCTTGTCTTGAATCTCAAGGACAACCCCCAAGCCGTACCAGAGTAGCGCATTCTCGCGGTCAGATTCTATTAGCTTGCCGAAGGTGTACTCAGATGGTCTTAAGGACTCCGAATCAAGATCCATCGCTCTCGTAAGAGCAATCTTACCTTCGCTGATCTCACCCACACGTATGAGTAAGACACCGAGAGACTCGTGAAACACTGCTCGGTCTGGTTCCAACTGCGCAGCTTTCTGGTAGGCTTCTATACCGTCCCCAAATCGGTCTTGCTGCGTCAGAGCTCTTCCCAGGAGCCACCAAGCATCAGAGCAGTCTGGTTGTGCTTTCAAGAGTCTTCTCAAGACGACTTCAGCTTCGAGTGCCTCACGCTCACTCACAAGTCTCATGGCCTCGTGGAGCAGTCTGGGCACTTCGTCTTCTGATGTCTGCGTCATCATGTGTCTGTCATTCGTATTGGTTGGTTGCCAATAATGCTTTGCTGTGCTCGCGTTACTTTTCTGCGAAGAGAACTTGTCGTTCTGACTGAAGTAGTTAGAATGGACCTCCAGTCTGCGCGGAGAGGCTTAGGTTTATTAGGCCTCCCGCGGCCTTCGACTAACGAAGAGTGAGAGAAGAGCAAACG
>JBHLPB010000180.1:0-5266 GCA_048939905.1 Promethearchaeota archaeon | reverse complement strand
GCTGATATCACAGAATGGATCCCAGGTCCCGGACCCCATGGGTTCGATGTTAAGATTCAGCAGAATGTTGGCGAAGATATCCCGGAGGCATGGGGCCGTTTCCTTCGAGGTGCAAGAGTGTTGGCACCCCTACTCGATCAGTATAGAAATCTTGTAAGCGAGAGGGACGGCCTGTACAGGAAGCTACGGGAACGAAGAGAACTACCTGAATACTTCAAATGACTGATGACCCCAAACTTCTCCAAGATGCTTGCTTGGTTCGTGGAATGGTGGTGTTCGATTCAATTCATGAGCTTTCACAGAAACAGAATGGCTCAACCTCAGGTATAATAGGTCGTCCCTCCCGTATTGCAGAACTTGGTGCATGCCCAAGGAGATGTCTTAATGCGCGACAGGTTCGAGTTCGGAGGCGACATTGTGTGGCGTCCATCCTCAGACTATATTGAGAATGCCAACATCACGCAATTCATGCGTAAACATAAGATCAAGGACTTTGACGAATTGAACAAGCGCGCCGAGGCAGACGTTGCATGGTTCACCCAAGCCGTCCTAGACTATCTGGACATTCAATTCTATGAGCCCTATACTAAGGTGGTTGATCTATCCAGAGGGATTGCTTGGCCCAAGTGGTGCGTTGGCGGCAAGATGAACATAGTCCACAACTGTGTGGACAAGTACGTCGGAACGCCAAAAGAGGACCAAGTTGCTTTCATCTGGGAGAGGGAGGAGGGCGAGTACGGTTCGGTGACTTACAGAGAACTCCACAGTATGGTGAACAGAACAGCAAACGCACTACGAAGCCTTGGCCTTGGCAAGGGGGACGCTATTGGCATATTCATGCCCATGACCCCGGAGATTGTGGCCGCATTGCTAGCAGTTGCCAAGATAGGTGGCATAGCACTACCCCTTTTCTCAGGATTCGGAGTCTGGGCAGTAGTAACGCGGTTGGCTGATGCCGATGCAAAGGCCCTATTCACAGTTGACGGTTTCTATCGGCGTGGGCGAACAATCAACATGAAGGACACTGCCGACGAGGCAGCAAAGCAAATCCCTTCTCTAGAACATATGATTGTGCTAAATCGTGTTGGTCTTGATGTCAAACTTCAGAAGGAACGCGATCACTGGTGGCATGAGATTGTACAGAATCAGCCAGATGACGCGGAGACTGAGATCACCGACGCAGAAGACCCCATGATGGTGATATATACATCTGGAACAACAGGAACCCCAAAGGGTGCTCTTCACACTCATTGCGGGTTCCCCATCAAGTCAGCTCAAGACATGGCCTTCGGTACTGACGTACGCCCTGGCCATGTCATTCACTGGATGACCGACATGGGTTGGATGATGGGACCATGGCTTGTGTTCGGTGCTCTTCTCTTGCGCTCTACATTTTTGATATATGACGGGGCCCCGAACTACCCTGAAGCTGACCGTGTATGGAGCATGGTAGAGCAGCACAGAATCACTACCCTGGGTCTCTCGCCGACTTTTGTCCGAGCCATAGCCCCGTTGGGAGCAGAATACGCACAGAAGCATGACCTATCGTCCCTACGCTATTTTGCATCCACAGGAGAGCCATGGAATCATGAACCATGGATGTGGCTCTTCGAAAAGGTGGGGGTTAGGAAACTCCCGATAATCAACTACTCTGGAGGCACTGAGGTTTCTGGAGGTATTGTGATGGGCAGCCCCATTCTTCCTCTGAAACCATGTTCATTCTCAGGCCTCTGTCCAGGTATTGCAGGTGACGTGTTCGATGAAGACGGGAAGCCAGTCCGCGACCAAGTCGGGGAGCTAGTCATCACTCAGCCCTGGATTGGGATGACCCGAGGTTTCTGGAAGAACCCTGAGAGGTACGAAGACACCTACTGGTCCCGATGGAAGGACGTCTGGGTTCACGGTGACTTTGCGGCCATAGACTCAGATGGCCTCTGGTATATCCTTGGAAGGTCTGATGACATAATCAAGGTGGCAGGGAAGAGGTTCGGTCCTGCCGAGGCGGAATCTGTTCTAGTGAACCATTCTGCTGTGATTGAAGCAGCGGCAATTGGCATACCTCATGATATCAAGGGAAATGAGCTTGTGGTCTTCTGTGTTCTGGGGCCTGATGTTAAGTCCACAAGAGAACTGGAATCAGAGCTCAGCGACCTGATAATCAAGGAGCTCGGCAAGCCTCTTGCACCCCGTGAAGTCTTGTTCGTGAGTGACCTTCCCAAGACACGCAACGCCAAGGTAATGCGTCGAATGGTAAGAGCCGCCTACCTCAGGGAGAGCCTTGGTGACACCTCATCACTCGTCAACCCCGAGGCACTTGACGAGATTCGTGAGGCAAGAGAGGACTAAGCCGACAGACGAAAAGGCGAATGTTTTTACTAGAAATGAAACGCCCTACCGAAATGTACTTATCCAATGCTTAACGATAGTTAATAGGTGAACGCAATGGCTCTCTATATGCTATATCACACAAAGTCAAAGACCGAAGGTCACGACGAACTCGATGAGTTAAGAGCTCAGTTTGAAGAGATCTACAAGAAGTACGAAGTCGACATCGTCGGTTTCTGGGAGAACGCTGAGGACACTTCAGAAATCTACTACCTTTCCAAGTATGAAGACGAGGCCGACTACAAGAAGAAGACAGAACGTCTCCGGAGTGACGAGCGCTATATTCAGTTGAGCAAACAACTGAACGAGCTTCGACTTGATAGCAAAGCAACACGACTAAGGCCAATCTGGCTTCCAGAGTAAACTATTCTCCCTCATTCAGCGATGCAATCGAGGCCTTGATTTCGGGACTATCTAGGAGAGTCTTGGACTCCCCCAATGCTCGAACTATTCTCCAGGGGTCTTCAGCGTCTTTGATTGACTGGGCAATCTCCCTCTGTACTGCCTGATCAGAGGCGAGAGCCTCGACATCTTTGATTACGGCGACCAACCGCCAAGGATAGTCTGCTCTGCGAATCTCGTCTAGAATCACTGGGATTCGGGATTCAACTGCTTCCTGTACAATTCTTCCTCTCATCAATGTCTGAGCTTTCCTCAGCTCGTGAAGAACCAATAGCGGTTCGTCCACCCTCTCAATCAGGTCAGCAATTGCCTCTTGGGCAACCTCACTCTCTGTGATTGAGGCCACCATTGTCAGCACATCGAGATCTCGATATCTAGTCTTAGGAGATCTGACAAAGTCAGCAACCGCCTTTTGGATGGTGCCCGGTGGAAGCAGATCCGGATACGTGAGAATGGCTTCTACAGAGTCCCTGGTGAGAGGCCACTTCCTATCATCAGACTCTATGGAGTCAACTATCGCCATCAGCAGATCTACATCTTCTCGCAAACACGGAGTCCTGAGAACATCTGATATTAGATTGGACGGGTCTGCCACCGACCTTACCGCTTTGACTATGGCGTCAATGACCGGCCTACTGCAGACCAGTCCCTTCGCTCCGAGCGCTCGGACTATCGCCCAAGGTCTCTGCCAAGATTCGATCACACTCGACACAGCAACTTGGACCTCGTGGCTTCTCCAGATGCTGCTCTCCTCAGCAATGGCCTCAATGGCCCTCTGTGGATTGACGCTGCTCAGAATCGCTGCGGCAATGGCCTTCTGAATGGGCCCCTGCTCAAGGAGAGATTTCTCCTTCTTTAGCATCTTGAACAATGTCCAAGGTTGATTCTCGTGACTGATGAGCTCGGATATCGCAGAACGGACCTGTGTGTCATTGACTAGGTTCTCTTCCTGAAGAACTTCTCTTAATGCAGGATAGGGTGAGTCTTCAAGTCTAATTACATCTGAAAGGAGAGAGAGCCTCTTGGCATCGGCTGACTCACGACATAGTCCAACAAGAGACGAGACTAGACTGCTAGGTATTCGCTCAGAATCCCTCTGACCCTGCTTCAGAATACTGAATCGGAGGCTGTCTGATATTCGAGGTTGTTTCACAGCACGTGTATCTGTAGCATCGAAATCTCTAACTCGAAGGTCCAGTCCTGCTCTCTTCAGTTCCTCCCTTATGACTTCCAGATTCTCAATACTCGTAACCAAGTGCGTTCTCATTGCTGAGAGAATCCTGTGGCCATTTCCCGTCAACCAGAGGTCTCTGAGATCGATAATGTCTTTCAGCTGATATGCCGCCACATTCTGCATCTCGCTGTTTCGACTCTCTGCGATTGACGGAACGAGAACGGCAGCAGATGTGTGTAACATCCTGTCGAGGTCAAAAAGCAGTGTTGAACCTCCATCTTCAATCTGCTTCTCAACCAATCTTATCACATGCTGACTGAACTGCCGGCGCAGGTCATCAAAGCCATTCGGATTCGTAACTGAGCTCAGGAGGGGCAATATGTCAACATCGAGACCAAGAAGCTCATCCATCTCGAAAGTAGTCATCAAGAATCGTTGACAATCCAGTCCTCCTCCACCGAATGTGAGCGTTAGAGCCCCCACTAGCTCATCGCGAATCTCTGACCAATGATGGAGTTCTAGCAACTGCTGAAGCAAAGCTCTTAGTCTTTCGGGGTCCCTTCTTGCTGTTGCGCGATCTAACCCTAGCGACTGCTCAGTCCTAATCATCCTCACCTATCTAGCGTTGGATTTCTTAAAGTCTGCAAGACAGGATTGTGTCAACTGCACTTGAGGTATTCTACAGGTTATGGACGCTCCGTTCTGAACAGTTAGCTTGGTTTGTAGGCGGCAATCTTTGCACTAGCTGCAATACCAAAACCGGCCTTCTGAACCACTTCCACATTCTCGAAGCCTGCATCACGAATGTGGTTCAGATACTCGTCTTCGTGGATTGCGCCGCCGAGGCATCCGGTATAGGATACTATATCGTTACGGAGCTCGTCAGACAATGGGGCCTCCAGCACAATGTCTGAAACCATAAGGCGTCCTCCCGGACGCAGTACCCTGAAGGCCTCTCTGAATACCTTAGCCTTGTCAGGTGCTAGGTTGATAACGCAATTGCTGATTACCACGTCAACCGAATCGTCATCCACTGGCAGGTCCTCGATGTCTCCAAGACGAAACTCCACATTCGTAAGGCCAAGTTCCTCGGCCCCCTTCTCAGCCTTCTCAATCATCTCCGGGGTCATATCTACGCCAATGACACGCCCACCTATGCCTACCTTCCGCGCGGCATGAAACATGTCCAGCCCTGCTCCACTTCCCAAATCGAGAACAACCTCATCCTCTTTCAGACTGGCAAGAGCTACAGGATTTCCACAGCCTGCGAATGACTCAACTGCTGATTCTGGCATATCCTTCACA
>JBHLPB010000179.1:0-5281 GCA_048939905.1 Promethearchaeota archaeon | reverse complement strand
GCAGATTCCAGGGACGCAAAGAGTCAGGGTGGCTATGACCATCACGATGTCCGGCCAAGGACCTCCTGGGTATGGAGTGTTGATAAGCATGGGCGCCCGACCTGACGAACCTTGTATAGTGAAGAGAATCGAGCTATAGAACCAGGAGTATCCCGCTCCGTCCGTGACGACTGAACAGACCAGCGGGAGTGACATGACAGCGAGTACCTTGATGCCTATTCTAGTCCAGAAGCTTCTGTTCAATCCTAGGCCTCTCTCTGTGTTGCTGACAAGGACATTACGGCTACTGAAGCTAATAAGAATGTCACTCTATGTGGGGTTGTCCTTTCTTGGAATTGACCAGATTGGTGAGCAGGATTGATAAAGCACCTGCATCTTCTCGAAACAAGGTGAAACGTGGTCAATGCAACAGACTCCTCCTGACTTCCTAGTCGACCCAATTGGCTACATCCAGTTCTACCTCGACCTTTATGCACCTTACATACTCCTGTTTCTCGCCCTAGTCGTTATGGTTGTACTTTACTTCATCGTGACACGACTTGCGAAGAGATCTCTCATAAGGATCGGAATGGGTCAAGAGGCCACGACTGGGATTGTTCTGATACTCAGACTGATATTCTTCATCGCTGCAGTCATGCTACTAGTCAGCTATTTCGAGGCCAACTACGCGGCAATCCTCTCGGCCTCTGCCATCTTCGGTACAGCCCTTGGTTTGGCATTTTCAACTGCGCTGAGCAACATTGTCAGTGGTCTCTATGTACTAGCAGCCAGACCCTTTAGAGTCGGTGACTATGTGAGGATTGGGGATGTTGAAGGGATTGTACGGGAGATTACCTTGAATTACACTCGTGTCTTGCTTTCTGACGAATCAAGGCAGCTTGTTCCCAACAGCAAAGTAGTGACAAGCCAAGTGACGAATTTCCGAATAGACTTGTCCGCATACGTCAAGGAAAAGGAAGAGGAGGCAACTCGCAAAGCAGAACATGACCATTCCTATAGAGAAACGCTTGATGATGCTTGGCGTCAGCTTAGGATGCTTACCAAGGACGAGGAGGCGTACAGGTACACATTCGACTTGAACATCCATATGAACCAAGACATGGCCAAGACGATGGAAACATTCGATAGGGTGTGCGACGAATGGTCACATGTCTTCTTGACCCGTCCTACCTACATGGTATGGGCCAAGCCCACAGCTGCGATTACCATCAGATTTGCGTTCATTGTTTCCGACCCTATGATCATAGTGAAACGAAGTTCGGATTTCATGAGGGACCTGCTACAAGACTACTATGAGCCTGAATCTCGCTGACAGATGGGACGTGAAAAGTGTCCTGTCGTGGATGATATCCTAGCCAAAGAAAAGGGGATTGGGGTACGCGAAGTACCCCCAAAAAGTGAGATGAATCTTCTAGTATCGTCTTCCGCCGCCACGGCCTCGTCCGCCATAACGGTCTCCACCGTAGCCACCGCGTCCGCCGTAGCCTCGATGGGGTCTTTCATGCTCTTGGGCCGACAAGTCGTTCTCGGCGTTGACTTCTTCGATTCCTTCTTCGGCCTCGTTGACAACACCGTAGCGTCCGATGTTGAGACGCAGACGTCGTTGGAAGAGCCCTGTGTATCCATTCTCAAGGCGGTAGGTCTTTCCAACCTCAATCTGCTCAATAGTATCATCCCAGAGGGGAATCACTACTGTGCCAGTTGAGTCGCCAACAACAGTGTCTGCAACGCGGTGTGTCGCTCCATCATGCCGGGAAGTCACTTCACGCGTTTCGCCTTTCTCAAGGACTTTGAAGGAAATGGTGAGATTCTTCATTCTGGGTCTCAGTTCAGAGACCGTCGCAAGAACAGGTTCGGGTTCAGTCATTATAGGTCACTCAGTTGGAGTATAACAGGTGTGCAAAACGAGAATGGGTCATCCGGGAATCGCCCGGGGGGTCGGGTACGCATTCGTGGGAGACGACGATGCTCGTCTTACCTGCGGTCTCAGACAGATTCCAATTGCTAATAAAGGTGTCCAGAGCGGCCTAAATCACCCAAGAGTCTATGATGTGTACCTTGGAATGTTGTTCTTGAACCAAGGTGGGACCTTGGCATCATCGACTTTGTCGGAAGTTGGCATGTAGGGTTTGATATCGACTACTGGAGTATCGTCAAAGGCATCTATCTGGTCGAGATAGATGCGCCGCTGATCATTGTCTACCTTTCTGATAGCAACGATTGAATGACCTATGGGCGTAGGTCTGGCAGGGGATCTGCTGGCAAAGACCCCCGAGAGCTCAGCACCCTCTTGAGGGGGATAGTCACTTAGGTTATCTCTGTCCTCGGAATTATCCCGACCTGTTATCCACCATAGCACGATTATGTGGGAGAACGTGTCGATGTTTATTGTTGCCTCCCAGAACTGCTCCTCGATATCGATGTATATGTCGCCTGAATCTGGTTTTCGCACGTATCCAACTATAGTTGCCCTTGGCTCCAACTTGAAATCACCATGACCCTCTATCTGTCAGTGGTCCTCTCGTGGGAAGCGAGGTATATGTAGTGTTCCATCAGCGAATTGGGCTGGTCTTTGGGCTGATTGGAAAAGAGGATGTACACACCCATTACACAATGTAAAGAATCGACACTCTTTGAATAGCGTCTAGGCACCTCATCAAACATAAATGGTAAGATTGGTAAACCGAGCACGGACGTGATTGGAACGTCCACGTACCAGGTGAAACTTGTGGATATAATCGACAAGAAACTGCTCCTTGAGCTTGACGTCAACTGCAGAGTATCCTTCGAGGAATTGAGCCGCAAGCTGAATATCACGTCCAATGCTGTCAAGAAGAGATTTGACAAACTTGTAGAATCCGGCGTAATAGACGAGTTCACCGTGGCTTTCAAACCCGCAATGACAGGGGCCGAGTATCTCATTGCTGAAGTCTGTACAGACGGTTCAGAGGATGAAGAAGAGCTCATTGATCAGATTGGCAAGAATGACATGACTGTACAAGTAGGACTCCTTGTTGGCGGAAAGGGTAGATCCTACATGGTACACGCTGAGTACATTGGGCCCGATGGTCTCATGGAACTAGGAGGCTTTCTTCGCAGCCTTGGAGGGGTAAAGACTGTCGACCTACACACGATGGTCACTGACCCCGGGAGGAAGACAGAACTAACCAAACTACACCTGAGACTGCTGCGTCACCTCCTGGATGACCCGCGGATGATGATATCGGAACTCGCCAGCAGGTCTGGACTGACAGCACGTCGAGTCAGGAAACTGCTTACCGAGCTCATCGAGAGCAGAAGCTTCTGGTTCAGCGTCAGATGGAATCTCAGCGCAGGTGAGAGCACCGAGTTCTATGTTAGACTCGTGTACGACCAGAGGGTGGGAAATCCCGAAGAGATTGACAAGTGGCTTCGTTCAGAATACGAAATGGAGTACTGGTACTCCTACGTGTCCGCGATTGAACCTGTACTCTTCGTCAAGTTTGTTACAGATCATTTCAGAGATGCAGAACTGATTACGAGGAAGATAATGGCCTCGAGATTCGCCAGGTCTACAAGGACCCTTGTCTGCTATCCAGTGAGGAAGTTTCGCAGGCTTGGTCAGATAAAACTGCAGGACATGCTCGTCGAGGCTGACCTCTGGCCCTAGATTTCAAGAAGCCTGCTTCTCGGATTCCGATTCAGTGTCCGCTTCTCTCCGCCGCAACCTTGATACCACTAGAGCTACTCTTGACCTCAGTGTGTAGAAGAGGGGGATGTCGACCTCGGATGTCAATTCCACAGAGTCCATATTCTCATAATCTTTCGGTTGGATCATGCCAATGGCGAGGAGCCCCCCAAGGAAGAGAATGGGCAGAGGGGAAGAGAATACCAGGGTACCGGATACCAAGGACACCTGCACAGACTGGAGAATTATCGCGGGCAAGAGGATTCCAATTGCTCCAGCCAACACTACTTTCCTACTAGACGTCTTCCCCCTCCAGTACCTTAGAATCCCGAACGCGTACAAGAAACGTGCTCCCATGAAGAAAAGTACGTTAAACAGCAAATCCATGCCGAATATTGCATTTCCAAAACTCCAGTATGGTGCCCCTACAATCCAGAATATTCCCCCTGCACGATTCTGATATGTAGTGCCGACGAGCGCGGAGAATACTTGATACTGATAGAGGATCTGATAAGGTACTTCGAGAACCCGTGTTTCCACCAAGACATAATAGGGGCTAAGGAATGCGAACAGAGCTAGGGCATTTCCGACCAAAGCGTACCTCCGGGGCATTGTTTGACGCTGGACCCAGCTTCTCTTGATATCCTCATTGCCTTGCCGTTCTCTCAATACCTTGGCTAGTCCAACCAGCTCAGCCTCTCTGACAAAGATGGGGAGGAAGACGAACAGTACGAGCGCCATGGATCCCATAGTCAAGAGATCATAGGAAAGGCTATTCCCATAGACGCAGTACATAGCAACGAAAGAGGTCGCGAAGCCTGAGGCCAATGCGAGGTCTTTGATCGGCGTCGTTTTTGGTTGATGAGCCAGTCTTCGAGTGAAGTAGATGCCGGGAACGCATATGATTATGGCGGCCAGGATGGTATCCAGGCCTCGAATATTGATGAAGATTTCTTCCGAGAATTGCGGTGCAAACATTGTGAACAGCATACAGTTGTAGTTCCCTCCGTAGTCTGAAAGCGCGAGGCTTGCTTCGCACTCCAGAAATGCCCAAACCGGAGTGAGCAACAGAAGTGATACCTTTATTGATGTCTTCAACCAGAATCTGAGGTCGACAACTTGACCTGCGATTCTCATTCTTGGTATGTCGATATCATCCTCGGAACTCTTCTCAGAAGCTATTCTCCGTTTCTCTTCTTTCAGACGCGCTTCTTGGTCGGCCCCCCACCGTCTTATCTCTTCATCATATGCCTCTCTACGCGTCTTGTCTTCCAGCTGCCATGCTCGCCATGCTTGCAGGTATTCTCGATAGTGCCTTCTCCATCCTGGACCCCTCACGATGGCCAACGCAATGATTCCCACGAGCCCGACCAACAGTGGAGCTACAGCTTTGATTCGCGAGTCATAGAAGTAAATGGCACGCTCGGTGTTGTTGAAGAAGGTGTTGTTCGTCACGGTGTTCTGAGGTGAGTCATAGAGGTAGATGCCAATCCTGTTGTTGTTGCAGATGTTGTTCGCCACCGTGTTGTTCTGCGAATACACCAGGCCGATGCCATATTCGGTGTTGCTGTTGCAGGTGTTGTTGACTACGGTGTTGGCAGGCGAGTAAGTGAG
>JBHLPB010000178.1:0-5321 GCA_048939905.1 Promethearchaeota archaeon | reverse complement strand
GCATCCTCAATCTCATGAGGAATGGCTGGCATCTCAGCTAGTGACCTGCGGTATATTACTGTCACATGCTTTGCGCCCAATCTCTTGGCAACCCTTGCTGCATCGATGGCTGCATTCCCTCCTCCGATGACTGCCACATGGAAGCCTAGAGACACTGACTCACCGCGATTGACCTTCTCAAGGAAATCGACTGCGTGATGTACTCCAATCGAATCCTCTCCCGCAATCCTTAGTTTGGAACTCAATGGAGCTCCAGTACCGAGGAACACTGCCTTGAAGCCCTTGTTGAGGAGGCCCGTTACAGAGGTTATCTCCTTCCCATACTCGATCTTGACTCCAAGATCTTCAACCATCTTTATCTCATCAGCAAGCACATCTCTGGGTAGTCGGTGTTCAGGAATACCATATCGGAGGAGGCCGCCCGCTTCTTCACGTTTCTCGAACACGGTGACGGGATAACCCAACCGTACAAGCTTCTCGGCACAGGCAATACCTGCGGGTCCAGCGCCGACTACCGCCACCCTTTCCTTCTTGTCAATGACAGGGATTTCTCCCTTGTATCCTCCCTGTGCTCTCTCATTGTCGTGGAGCCATCGATGGAGATTGCGTATGCTGACTGGGTCATCAATTGATTTCCTCTCACACTTCTCCTCACAAAGAGCCGGACAAACACGACCAAGTGACCCAGGGAAGGGAATTGCATCCCTGACCAGCTTCAGTGCCTTCTCATTGTCACCGCTTCGCATAAGAGCAGTGAAGCCTTGAGGATTCACGTGTGCTGGACAATTCGTGTGACATGGTGCATGTCCGGTCTTGTCAATTGTGTGAGTGTTTGGTGTCGCTTGGGGGAACGGAATATAGATGGCCTTTCGGAATCCAATCCCCTGATCGAACTCGTTAGGCACTTCGACTGGACAGACGACTACACAATCGCCGCACCCGTTGCACTTCTCTGCGTCAACATATCGAGCTTTTCTGTGAATCTTGACTTTGAAGTTGCCTGCGCTTCCAGCTACCTCTTGCACCTCACTGTAGGTCAGTAGCTCGATATTCGGGTGGTGCTGTACTTCGCTGAGTCGAGGCGTCAAAATGCAGGCTGAGCAGTCCAAGGTGGGGAATGTCTTGTCAATCATGGCCATTCGGCCGCCTATGCTGCTCGACTTCTCCAGCAGGTATACCTTGTAGTTCTGGTCAGCTATGTCCAGCGCAGCCTGCATTCCCGCGACTCCGCCACCTATTACCAGAGCTTTGTTGGACCATTTGCCCGTTGCAGCAGCAGTCTTTGGCTTGGCCAGGGTCACCTCTCCGCCTCCTGCTCACGGCGGATGACCTTCGTTTCAATTCTATGCGCGAACTCGAGAAGGACATCTGGACTAATCTTGTTCAGAGGCATACCGAGTGTTTCTTCATCTATGCCCATAGCTGCTCCCATGAACTGAGGCAGGGTGATTATGGGAATGCGGTCTTTTGGCTCTCCACCTTCCCCAAATTGAACTTGCGTCAGCTGAATGTTGCAGAAGACACAAGCTGTCACTATTCCTTTGGCTCCTGCAGCCTTGACATTTCTGATCTTCTCAGACCCTATCTTTGTGGCAACTTCTTCGTCCATCGCAAGCATTGGACCACCACAGCACCGAACCTTCCCTGCATAGTCAAGAGCATTAGCACCACAAGCTTCAATGATATCATCAATAACTCTCGGCACCTCTGGATCATCGACCTTTACGATATCAAAGGGCCGGGTCACGTGGCATCCATAGTGGGCTGCCAGATTTACTCCATGGTAAGGTTGTACCACAGCTCTCTTGATTGCTGCATAACCCACATCATCTCGGAGTATCTCAAGAATGTGCTTCACCTGAACATTCCCAGTATACTCTAGGTCCTCCTCAGCGAGAATATCATTGACCTCTGCCTTGAGCTCTGGTTCAGTGTCCAGCATGTGTTTCACATGTTTCAAAGAACCTGAACAAGCTCCACAGACTGCTATGATGTCTTTCCCGAACCTCTCTGCGACCGACAGAATGCGTCCGCTCATGGCTGCGAACGCGTTTCGATTCAGCGATTCAATATACTGAGCACCACAGCAATTGACATTCTTCATGTGATGAGCATTGACCCCAAGATGCTTCAGAATCGCCATGGTGGCAGCTTCGTAGGCAGGAAGTCTTACAGGCGTGGTACAAGCAACATACACAAAGTAGTCGGTCAACTGGTTTCACCTCCAGAGAAATATCTCTCCTTCACTCTATGAGCGAAGTCCTTGTCCCAACCTAAGTCAGTGTCAAGTCCTAAGTCTTCTCTGTCATCCTCAATGAAATCAGAGTATGAATCACCCAGCATCCACCCGTCGCTCAGGACTTTCTCCACGATAGATGTGAAGACCTCCGGGATATATCCTTCCCGAGCAGCGATATGACGGACCGCCTTGAATATCTCTGCAGGGCTGACATCTTCTTGGCACCTCGCCTCGCACATTCTACATGTCATGCAGAGCCATGGCAGATCACTCTGAATGACTTCATCCCTCTTTCCAATGATGATCTTCTGAATCAGCTGACGTGGCCGGTATCTGTCCGTAAACGAAGAAATCGCGCATGATGCAGTGCAAATGCCGCACTGAATGCACTTGTTGATTCCTTCCCCACCCGGCTCTGCAGCTATCTCCTTGGCAAAGTCAGAAGAAGGAGTATGTTCGGTTGACTCACTCTGTTCTGATTGAGCTCCCATGTTCGGTCGACCTCTTTTCAGACAACATGCAAGACTGCATTCGCCCCGTATTCTGGGGTATCTGACATATTGCTCTGCCGTCTACCTACTGGATTGCTTGTCCAGAATGTGCCGCACTCGATTACTTTCGCATATATCTGTGACGAGTCGAAGATGACCTACCTCTAACACGTTAACTTCCGATATCGATAGAATCCGCTTCGACTGATGACTGAATCCGACATAGATTGAAACAAACCTGAAATTGCCGCTACCGAAAGCGCGTTTCGGTCGCATAGCCGGTCAATCCGTGCCGCCTGAGCCAAACCCGTTCATGGGAACGTTGGTTCATCAAGTTCCGAGCTTCAGTCCCGAGTTTCGGGCCGCCGCCTCGATCATTGGCATGATCTGTCGCGTTCTGAAGTGCTTCATGTCTATTGCACTCTGTGGGCATGCCGCAGAACAGGTGCCGCAACCCTGGCATTGCTCCTTCGAAATTACCATGGTTCCATCCTCTAGACGGGGTGCACCATATGGGCACACGTCTGCACAGAGTTCGCATTTGATGCAGTTGTCTGTGTCAATCTCGGCGTAGATGGGTTCGATATTGAACTTACCAGGTGCCATCAAGGCCTGAGCTTTTGCCGCGGCGGCCTCACCCATTGCCACCGCTTTCGCAATGTCCATGGGACCAAGACATGCACCGGCCACAAACACTCCATCCTGGAATGATTCCACAGGTCGGAGTTTTGGATGTGCACACAGGAAGTAACCGTACCGGTCGGTGGTCATCTTCAACTTGCGGGCCATTTCAGGATTATCCGGCTGCGGATGAAGAGCCGTGGCCAGCACCACCATGTCATATGTGAGACCTAGATTTGACCCCGTGTAGAGGTCCTCTGCATACACCTTGATGTTGCCAGTTTTGATGTCCTGTTCCAGCTCAGAAGCTCGTCCCTTGACTATGACAACGCCCATCTCACGAGCTCTCACATACAGTTCTTCGTATCCTGTGCCATGAGTTCGCACGTCCATAGCGAAGATGGCAACGTCCGTGTGGGGATACTTCTCCTTGATTTGAGTCGCCTGCTTGAGAGAGTTCTCACAACCGAAGTAGCAACAGTAGTCTCTATCGAACCTTGCATCGCGAGACCCAACACATTGCAGAAAAGCAATACTGGATGGGGTCTTTCCGTCCGATGGCCGTTTGATCTTTCCAGCTGTTGGTCCTGCCGCGTTTGTCAGCCTTTCGAACTGTGCATTGGTGATCACATTCGGGAGGATTCCATATCCGTATTCCCTGGTGTCGATGGGTTCGTATGATTGTGACCCGGTGGCCACTATGACAGTACCGACGTTCAGGTCCACTATCTCATCAGTCCTCTCATGGTCAATGGCATCCAGCTTGCATGCATCAACGCATAGACCACATTCGCAGCAAGCTGCGCAGCTCATGCATCTACTTGCCTCGGCTATTGCCCTCTTCTCATCAAATCCCAGCTCAACCTCGTCGAAACTGCCCTTCCTACTAGCAACAGCTAGGACAGGCATGGCTGTTCTGGGCGCCAAGTCATGGCCTTGGCGATAGATTTGGTCGTCAGGAACCGGAGTAGGTTCCACTCCTCGTCCAACCGAGAGGTCTTCTTTCGAAAGGAATCTGTCAATTGAGATAGCCGCCTCTTTGCCGGCACCGATTGCTTCCACAACTGTCGAAGGCCCAGTCGTTACATCACCGCCTGCGAAGACTCCCTTCTTGCTGGTCTGGTAGGTGATGGGGTCTACAGCGATTGTCCCCCACTCCGTGAGTTCTAGTCCTGACACTATGCCTTTGGGATCAACGGTCTGTCCTATAGCGACAATCACATTGTCAACCTTGCTGGTATACTCGGAGTCAGGTATAGGAATTGGCCGGCGTCTCCCAGAGGCATCAGGTGCCCCCAGACGCATCTTTATGCATTTGATTCCTGACACCCTTCCTTCTGACTTGAGAATCTCGACTGGATTGGAGAGGAACTCAATCTTGATTCCCTCATGTTCTGCCTCTTCGACTTCACTTCGTATGGCTGGCATCTCCGCCCTAGAGCGGCGATACACAATCGTGACCTTCGCTCCCATTCGACGCGCAACTCTGGCTGAGTCAATTGCGGCGTTGCCTCCTCCTATCACAGCCACCTTCTGGCCCAGCTCAACCTTCCTTGCGCTGTTGAAGCGGTCCAAGAAATCAAGGGCATGTAGGACTCCCTTCGCGTTCTCACCTTCAACTCGAAGCTTGCTACTGTTGGATGCACCCGTAGCCAGGAAGATGGCCTTGAAGCCCTCCTTCTTCAGATCACTTATCGATTCAACAGGTGTCCCTGTCCTGAATTCAACACCCAGAGCCTCGACCTGTCCTATCTCGCCCCGCAGTATATCCCTTGGGAGCCTGTACTCCGGAATCCCGTATCTCAGCAGTCCACCGCTCTCTTTCCTAGCCTCAAATACTGCAACTGGATAACCAAGTTTAACAAGATCATATGCACAGGCTATGCCCGCGGGTCCAGCGCCGACACTCGCGACATGCTTCTTCTTTGAGGGACTTATCTTCGAGATGGCAGTAGCACCCGATTCCCGTT
>JBHLPB010000177.1:0-5449 GCA_048939905.1 Promethearchaeota archaeon | reverse complement strand
CATTCAAGGTACGCCTTACTGTATAGCGAAAGCAGAGCGAAACTGTCTGCCTTTAAAGTCTTACCAGAGTGACCTCGGCAATTGGCTAGTGGAGATACTCTAGTTTCAGTATCTGCAACGAAACCGAATGCTTCTTCCAATCAGAAACCTACACATCCGGATTCTTCCAGCGATAGAACTTGGTCCCTCTCCAATACGATATCACTTTGGGAGTTATCCTGATTGCAATCCTGTTTCCCAAGGGATAGCCTGCGCCAAGAAACTTGATGTACTTCTCCAGAAAGTCTAATGTGATTGCCTCGCCTACTAATTCCATTTCAATCATCATTGCTCGACCCTGAATCATCACGCCTCTGTTGGCTGCGGGATTGATCGCATTACGCTCGTCTACCGTCAAGGACACTCTCGTGTTCCTTCGAATGTTGGATATCTTGCGACTGCCCTTTGTGGAAATCAAGTACACTGACTTCGATTTGTCGTCCCACACATAGAACATCGCTGTCAGATGTGGGAGGCATCCAGGTTCCGATGTGCCTAGATAGGAGAAGAACGAAGAACTAAGGATACGCAAAGCCTCTTCCGGAATCTCTTTTGTCCTTATGATGGGGGCCTTGTGAGTCTTGGCTACGAACATATTCTACACCCGTAGTACTTGTGGTTTGGCTTCTCTCCAGTAGGTTATCCGCTCAGGTTCTACACGTACCATGACCCTTGAAACAAATGGCTTGTTTTGCCACGCCAGTGGCAAATCGCTCACCTGAGTATCGTAGTACTTCATGTATCTAGGATATTTCCTAGAGAAGATGGATCTGACTCGGAGCATCCATAGCCCATATAGGTAGAGTCTGAATAGACCCATGGCAGTAATCTCTCCCAGAATCAGCGCCTTTCCTCGCAACATCACAGCCCGGTTATTCATTATGTTGTCTCTGTCCCTCATGTCCACCAAGACTGCGATGTTGGGATTCTTCCTAATCTTCCGGTATTTCGCAGAGGCCAGAGAGATGCCGAAATAGAGATACTTCCCATCGTAGACGAAGATTACAGGCGTGACATGCGCTTGACCATTCTCACACAGCGACACATACGCGAATCTCTCGTTGTGGAGTATGCTCTCAACATCCGGTGGAAACCAAGGAACTGTTTCCATTGCCAACAGACTGATGGCGGAGAGAACAAGTACTAACCCCAGAAAGGCCCCAAGTCCATAGAGAAGGACAGGAGTCACGCTGGCCAAAGGTAACAGAAGCACTGCTGAAGCCGCCCAGTACAAGTTCACTGAGTCCAACGACTTGAGTGTACGGACTTCAGAATAGGCAGTGTACTTGAGCCCTCTTCTCTTTCTAGCCGCCCGGCTAAGTTCAATCGATCTCTTAGCGGCGAAGAACGTTGTGACAAGCGACAGACCAACTCGGTAGCAAACGTCCCATGCAAGGACAGCGAGAAGAATAACCAAGAGTGGGTTCCCAAAGCCGGCACCCAGTAATGGTTCCAGAATATTCGCATTCAGAACCAGGTACACCGAAACGCCAGCAAAACAAACGAGCCCAGCGGCGAATTCGTACTTTCGGTCCAACAGTAGGCGGCTCTTATACGCTCCTAGAACCTTGTTCTCTTCCTCATTTGTCGGATTTCTAAGACGCCTCAACCAAGGTATTACATAAAGACATCCTGCCGACCAGACAACAGTATATAGAATCGCTAGAGTTCCGTATATTGCAGACTCAATTGGCATCTCGAAATGGAGGAATGCGGCTATTCCCACGGCCTCGACCAAGAGTAACTGAGCGAGCACATCGTATACAGGCGGCAGCCACCTGAAGGGCGGTACCTTGTCCACAATCTCTTCGTAGATCCACTTTCGGTCCGCGGTGCGACGAGCATCGCTGTCCCCTTGCATTGGAGGACCTTGTCAATTCCTGTTTATTTACATATCGAAACCAGATTCCCCTGATTATTGCTGAATGGCAACTTCTTAGTCGAAGAAACCACGTGGTCACCCGTAGATCTCATCAAGACCGTCCCAAGCAAGGCCCAACGCCTGTGCTACTAGCACTGCAAGATCCTTGACGGTCTTGCTGGAGCCGGTTTGTGGCAGCTGGTCCTGCATAAAGTCCACACAAGAGGGGCAGGAGGCTGCGACAATGTCAGCATTTGTCTGCTCGATATCCTGGACCTTGAGGTCATTGATCTTGAGGGCGAAATCTGCATCGATTGCTCTAAGGACGCCTCCCGAACCACAGCAGAAACAGTTGGCCTTATTGTGCGGGAGTTCCTCGAACGTCACTCCTGGCAGGCTCTCAAGCACTTTCCTCGGTTGTTCATAGAAGCCCACATTGCGACCTGCATCGCATCCATCGTGAAATGTCACGGTCAAGTCCAGAGGGTTGGTGAAGTTCAGCTTGTTATTGTCAATGAGTTCCTCAAAGTATTCTGGGCCGTAGAGAATCTCGAAAGGCGGGTCTATTCCAAGAAACTCGTGGTACTCATGTGCCCACATCTTGTAGCATCCTGGGCAGTTGGTGAAGACTCGCTCCACGCCGAGTTCCTTGTACTTCTCGATATTGTGCTCCGCGAACTGGCGTGCAGTCTCGAAGTCGCCAGTCATGATCATAGGAGCTCCACAGCACCACTCGTCTTCTCCGAGGATGGTATATGACTCACCGGCCTTGTCCATGACTAGAGTAGTGGCTATTGTAGCCTGGATGGAAACCCCTCTAAAGGATGAGGCACAGCCGAAGAAGAAGGCTGTCTTGGCCTCTTGACCCATCAAATCAAGAAGAGTGTCTTCGTCTGGATGCCAGTAGGACCAACCCTCGACACGGTCCATCTGACTCTGGCCTTGGATGTTGTAACTCTTCAGCAGAGTATCCTTGGCCATCTGTAGTGGCTCTGGCCATAGTCCCCTTCGCAAGAAGTCTGCGCGCATAAGCTGGTAGACCTTCACGAATGGAATGTCCACCTGACAGATTTCCTCACAACCTCCACAGAGTGTGCAGCCAAAGATTGCGTCCCTGAGACCCTCAAGTCCCTCAGAAGCTTTGAGACGACCCTGCATGAGGGCGCGAGTGATGACCATCTTGCCTTTGCCAGAGTAGCTGTCACGGCGTTTCACCTTGTAGGTTGGACAAGCGCCATTTCCGACTTGGCAGAAGCTGCACTGAGCGCAAGTAAAGGGCATATCTTGAAGTCCATGTTTCTCAAGTAGCGGGAAGTCCATTGCCTAGATACATCCTTCCTGTTCACTGGACAAGGTCCACCGGATGCTGTCCGAGTTGGTTATGGCGTACATCAGCCCCATATATTTGTGCACGTTGCTGACTGCCAGGTTTCCCTCACGATTCAGAACCAGTTAAGTAAGTTGTGTCTTCGGCTCGCTAGGTTTTTATGGGGCGTGCGTCCGACCGTGACCCGAGAGCAGGTTCATCCTCTTATCTGGAGAGAGTCACATGGCCCTGAAGCATAAGCTAGCTGAACAACTCAAAGAGGTCTTCGAGGATCGCGTAGTCACAGAGAAACACGAGCTCGTTATTCATGCTATGGATGTTGGTTCTCTTCCGAAACAAGTAGGATGGCTCATGAATCCAAATCCCGATGCAATGGTTCAGCCCCTCACGCCTGAAGAAGTCAAGTTTCTGTACGAGTTTGCCAACGAACACAAGGTTCCCTTGGTTCCGAGAGGCGCCGGCACATCAGGCTACGGTGGTGCGATTCCACGCAAGGGAGGGATTGTTGTCGACATGCGAGGCATGGACAAGATCATCGAGATTGACGAGGAGAACATGACAGTCACTGTCGAACCCGGCATATCTTGGGCAAATTTGCAGTTTGAGCTCAATCGCAAGAACTTGGACACTCGGTGCTATCCCTCATCTGGTCTTTCAGCTACGATTGGTGGATGGATTGCTCAGGGCGGGGATGGTATCGGTTCTCTCAAGTACGGTACTATCAATGAGAATGTCGTAGAGCTCGAGATTGTACTGCCCTCAGGGAAGATTGTCAGGAGCAAAGACACTGACCTCTTCTGCGACACTGAAGGCATTCTTGGAATCATTACCAAAGCCAAGCTGAGAATCAAGCCTCTGACTCCAATCAATGTAATTGTCTCAAGTTTCCCTGAGAACTATCTGATGGTACACGCAATCGAGAAGATACTCGAAGACGGACCTCTGCCCTTTACCATCAAGTTCGAGGAGTCGAAGTACACCGACCTGAAGAAGCAGGTCTGGGAGAGTGAGGAGAAGTTCCCCTTCCCTGTTCATCATGGCACTATCATGGTGGCTTATGACGGTCCCGAAGAGGAAGTTGCGGAAGGCTTCAGGGTCGTCGAAGAAGTGACCGAGATGTACAAGGGCGTCGTCTATGACGAGCATGTAGCAGAGCACGAATGGCAAGATCGCTACTACCCAATGAGAGTGAAGAAGGCTGGACCTACTTTGGTTGTTGGCCAGGCTTTTGCTCCGCTTGAGAACCTCTCCGCAATGCTTGATGATTGGCAGTTCGAGCAGGCCTCTGCCAAGGCCGGCATTGATGGTTACGTGAACTCTCCCAATGCAATCACTTGCATGGGCTATTTTCTCGAAGATGAACGACGGCGCTTCTTTATGCTTTCATGGGCCCAGAGCTTTGTAGTGTTCAAGCTCGCACAGCGCCATGGGGGCCATGCTCATTCGACAGGAATCTGGTTCGCAAATCAAGCTCCGACGTATTTCGGGAAGGAACGGCTCTCCAGAATTCGTGGGGCGAAGCTGAAGTTTGACCCGAAAGAGATTTCGAACCCAGGGAAGGTGTTCGCCTATTGGCTGCCGCTCATTCTTAGGTTTGGCAAGTACTTCTTGTGGATATTCTATGACCTGTTCCGGAATGGGTTTGGCCGGATTGCCCCGATCCTACTGAAGTGGCTACAGAATGTACCTCCACTCAAGTGGGTACTCAGATGGGGACGAGCGCATAGTCCATGGCCAGTTCAATACGGTTTGGGGTGTTGCATGGTTGACGGTGCAGCAGGAATCGCATCAAGATGGGACTTCGAACGATTTGGAATGCTTCCTCTATTCGGTCCGAGACAGTGTGATGTACTGTGGATATCAGGGTCTCTGACGAAGAAGATGGCACCACGTCTACGCAGAGTCTACGAGATGATGCCTGATCCGAAGTTCGTGATAGCATTCGGACAGTGCGCTGCTTCGGGCGGAGTCTTCTGGGACGGATACTCGTTGCAGGTCCCACCTGAAAGTGTAGTGCCTGTAGACGTGTACCTACCCGGTTGTCCACCAAAACCGTCAGACTTCGTTCGTGCTCACATCATTCTCCAGAACAAAATCAGGGCCGGAACCACGCACTGGCAGATGAGGTACGAGAGCCAGGACGCAATGGGGATGATTCAATGAAGCTGAGAGAGGACACTGAGTCATACTGCATGTTCTGGTTTGGAATAGTGATCTTCAGC
>JBHLPB010000176.1:0-5452 GCA_048939905.1 Promethearchaeota archaeon | reverse complement strand
ATATCAAAGTCTGGCCATTCATGCAAGCTCAGGAACGAAATCCTGGCGAGGGAGGAGGTTGAGGCGAAGTGTGTCAAGACAGAATTGGCTGTCATCTGCGTTGATGCTTACACCTCTTTGACCAAAGGGCTGGAGGCTGTGAAGCAGACGAGTACTGATGCATTCTTGTGGCTAGTCGAGTCGGCCATGCTCTTCGAGAACTTAGGTGAAAATGAAAACGCCATCAAGGTAACCATCGATGCGATTGACCTTGCAGCAAAGGTGAATCGAATAGACAAGGGCTATGAGATCTTCCGTTATGCACGATCAATGTTTGAGAATGGCATTCGCAGTAATCACCAGTTTCTGTCAAACCCGGACCTGAAACAGAAACTCATCAGAAGTGGCCAGAATCTAATAGATGTGGCTCGTGAAACTGCGATGGGATCGCCCATGGCAGACGTTCAGGCGGAACTAAAGGCGAGTATTCTATCCGGAGTGAGCTTGAAGAAGGTCGATGAAGAGGTTGAGAAAGAGGACGTCGAGCAACTGGTCATCAGTCATGGCAGGTCCCTCTATACAAAGAAGTCAAACGAATACAAGGAAGGCGCAGATACTTACCTGGCGTCGGGTATGGTTCAAAACGCGGTTGTCTTTGCGTGCCTGGGCGCCCTGGCGGACCTCATGTTGGGGCCACCGGAAGAAGGTCTTCGCTTTCTGAGTGAATTCACGGAGCATTCTGGCAAGAAGGAAGAATTCCTCGCCAATCCCTGTTTCCAGTGGACAAAACTGGTATTCACGGGACTTGTGAAGAGAGATTTGGACTCTATAGAACAGGCAAGGACACGGTTCTTGAATATTCAGTGGAGCTTCAAAGATGACATGGAATTCGCCAGACGCATCATGGAGTTTGTCCATAGAAGAATCAGTCAGTGATGCGTAACTTTGCGATAAAGAATCCATTCGAGTTGTGTTTGTCAGGGGAGAGTCTGAGGACTCTATTCGAGCACTCAAAACCAGCGTAACCCTTTGATCCTTCCAGTGGTATCTCGAGCAAGTCGAAACTGTGACGGCTCATGGCAGAGTCAATCTGGGATTCGCCCTCATGTGGCAACAGCGAACATGTTGCATACACAATCTCAGTTCCCGGCCTATCTGCGTAGGCGGCAAGGACTCCGTCCAGAATCTTGTTCTGGATGGACATCAGACTAAACAATGTCTTCTTGTTGAGACGCCACTTGTATGATGGATGACTCCGCAACATGCCCGTAGATGTGCAGGGAGCATCAATGAGTATCAAATCAGCGTCTTCTATCGGTGCCTCCACTGCATCTGCTTCGGAGAAACGCACATCGTCATATCCAAGACGCGTAGCACGTTTCCTAGCCCTTTTCAAACGGACCGAGTTGATGTCTGTGGCATGAAGTACACCCTCGCACTCCATCAGCTCCCATAGCAACTGGGTCTTCATGCCCGGAGCCGCACACGCGTCCCATACCGTCATCCCAGGTCTGGGACCAACTGCATATGCTACAGCTACACTTCCCTTGTCTTGGACCAATACTTGCCCATTCGCAAACTCTGGCATGCCAAACAGTTTCTGAGCCTCACTACCAAGTCGAAAGAGATTGGGAATCTTGGGGTCGGGCTCGACCTTGATTCCCTTGTCCTCCAAATCTCGGACGATGGTTTCGTGTCCCTCAAGAAGCCTGTTGACCCTCAGGAAATAGTCTCTCGACCCGTTGTTGCGACGCATGAGATTGATAGCGTCAGTCTGTGGAAGGTTCTCCAGCAACGTGTTCACCAGAAAAGTAGGATGAGATAGTCCTAGACTGAGAGCTCTAGTCTGACTCAGATTTCGGAGATGTGATTCCAGATCTAGTTCGACGGCACGACCAGCAGTTTCAGCTAGATGATGAGACGTATCAAGTATTGTGCTTCGAATCACATCGAGAGGAATTCTAGGCCATCTCCCTTCGTATGTTGCGAGCCTGAGTAGGCTGCGGTCACGAACGCTTAGATCTGAAACCTCCCTCCTTCCAAGAGCTTTCATGATGATGTAGTCAATAGTATTGAGGAATCTCACAACGCCTAGACTTCTCGATTCTATGTAGCCGCGATGGCTTCCTTTGAGTAACCCTTCTTGATCTGCCGACCTTAGCAGAATCCGCATGGACTTCGATGATTCTGCAAATTGGGAGAGGAGAGAAACTATGACATCCGACGCTGTCCTGATGTCAATGCCCTCGGCTTCAGGACTCAACTTCCACTCAATCCTCTAATGATGGATACCCGCTTCATAGCTCACTCCTTGATGGGAGGCATTACGTTCGTGTACCCATCCAGGACCTCGATGCCATCTTGGTTTACTACATTGAAGCTCATGCGCAGCAAGTTGTCTTCCTCAACCTTCTCGGTGGCCTTGACAACTGCGGTAATCTCATCACCAGGATAGACAGGTGCCTTGAAGTTCACCTTCATGTTGAATGCGAGTGTTCCAAGACCTGGCAATTGAGTACCAACTACTCGCGCCACCAGAGCTCCGGCAATAGGACCATGAGCGATTCTTCTTCCAAACATGGTAGTTGCTGCGTATTCATCATCTGTATGGAGAAGGTTGTAGTCACCTGACATCTCAGCATACAAGGCGATGTCCTCATCTGTCACAACCATCTTACCTTCTGCGGTTTCTCCAATCTCAATCTCATCTAGACTCTTACCGAGTTTGAATCTAGACTCCTTGGTCTTGAAACTTGGATCAGCAGGCTCCTGTTGTGGTTCGATACCTTGAAGCAGTTCAGGAGTGAACCTAAACATCCTAGAGAACCTCATCAGAAGATCCATGTCCTCTGTGTCAATCCTGACCTTCTCTGCCATCATAGCTTGCATTGCGTCGAGCTTTCCAAGTAGAATGCTCCTCCAGGTTGTTGAGTCAGTTTTCACAGTCATTGCTGGTTCACTGGCTTCGGTCATCTCAATGGAGCACTTCTGGTCCCGAATGTTCAGAAGCCATGGATCAGCGTCTGTAAAGACGAACTGAATCTCTGCACTCACTCCCTCAGCTCGCTCTGGCCGAAAGCCATTCGGGATTGCAGCCATAATTGACTCAAAGGCAACAGTTTCAACCTCTGGAGTTGCATGTTCGGCCGCTTTTCCGCGTTTGTGTTCTATGTAGACTTCTCTCTGAATTAGGAAACGCATTATCTCGGAGGTTCCGCCCCCTATTGTCCCCAGCCTTGCATCACGATAGAAACGCTCGAGCGGGTAATAATCTTGAACGTATCCAGCCCCACCACAGATTTGAATTGCTAGATCACAGATTTCGACTGAGGCCTCGGTCGCATACAGTTTGGCCATTGTTGCCTCCTTGGTGCATGGAATGCCCTTCTCGTACATACGTGCTGCCGTTATCAGTAGAAGTCGAGAAACCCGCATCTTCGTCGCCATGTCCGCTATCTTGAAGGAGATGCCCTCAAACCGAGAGATTGGGCGCCCAAACTGCTCTCTTTCCTGAGAGTACTCTACTGCGACTTGAAACGGAGTTCTCATACAACCAAGTCCTTCGGCCGCTATTCCAATTCGTTCAGAATCTAGTTCATCCATCAGGATGAGGAACCCTTGGTTCACCTTCCCCAGAAGATTCTCGCTAGGGACCTTTACGTCTTTGAACTCTAGATGCGATGCACGAACTCCCCTCCTTCCCATAAGACCGAAGTCCTGAACAACAGAGAAGCCCTTCCAATTCGTTTCCACAATAAAGGCAGACATTCCGCTCCTGCTGTCAACATCAGGATTCGTTATTGCAAGGACAATAATCTGATCTGCAATGGAGCCGTTTGTGATGTAGCGTTTCTGGCCATTCAAGACCCAGCACTGATCGGCATCATCCCATACAGCACAAGTTTCCATTCCGGCAGTGTCACTTCCGACCTTCGGTTCTGTGATTGCAAGAGCCCCAATCTTCTCTCCGGTAGCAAGCGGCTTCAGATACTTCTCCTTCTGTTCATCCGTGCCAAATCGCAAGATGGGGATAGCACTCAGAGTACAGCTTGCTCCAAACATCATCGTAGCGGCAGGACATACTGCAGAGATTTCCTCCCCCGCGATAAGCTGATACATGAAGGGTTTCTCGGAGCCCCCGTAGTCCTTAGGAACTAGAAGACCAGACAGTCCGAAGTCGCCGAGTTTCTTGAAATAAGTACGATAGTCGAAATCATCTCGTTCTATGAGATCTACGAGAGGTCTAACCTCTCCCTCAACCCAATCTCGAACCTTCTCCCTGAACTTGAGTTCATCGGCCGTATAGAGCATTTCCTCGTCGTTCACTATGGTCATAGGCTTTCCTCCGACCTCATGCTTTCAAGTTAATCGGACCGCAAGGACCAAACATACCTGTCGGCCGCAGATGGTGTCTTCCGAGTGCCAAGTTTCTTAAATCTGCCTAGATGCTTGGCAGCTTCTGAACTAATGGAAAACACAAGGACAGTTACACACAGAAGATATCAAATGGTGCTTTGTCCGGCCATGTTACTGCAACAGTAGAATACAGGAAGGCTGCGAACATGCGTTTCTTTGGTCATCTCATCAAGGGTGAAGTATCTGGACGAAAAGGAGCAAAGACAGGCGTCTTCCCAGATATGAATCGCGCACTGAAGTCCCCTCGAGTCCTCCTCGCTATGGCGCTGAGGGAACAGGGTTCAGCCAACAGATTCGCAGTCCGCTATTTCGGAGGACTGCTTCCCGAAAGGACGCCCGAAGTCAGGCTCCTAAAGGACCACATTAGAATCCATGGATATCCAAGAGCCACAAATGACGAGATAGATGATATTGCCTTTGCTGAGTACGCCATTGGCGGAGCAAGAGAAACAGCGGTCGCATGTGAGGAGGCAAAGAGGATTCGCCATCTTATGCACAGAGAGCTCCACGAAGATGGCGCAGGACTAACTCTTAGGGAACGCGCAGATGGACTCATAGATGTGGGTAGGATCCTAATGAAGCACTACGATGACTTCAAAGAGATCGGTGTCGCTGAGGGCACTCCGGTAAAGCTCTTTGATTGGCAGACTACGACAGTCTTCAAATCTCTCAACAAAGAGCACATTGACTTTGCCACTTCAAGGCTTGAACCTGAAGAGATTCCCTGTAGTCAAGAAGGAGAACGGACAGTACTCTCACGCTATCCATTCGGTGCAGTAGGCATCTTCCCACCTTATAATGCTGCTATCGGCCTAGGTGGGTTGGCGATTCTCAGCAGTTATTGGGCTGGAAATGCGAATGTGATTAGAACTCCTTCGAGGATGCCCTTGACAAACATGGAGTTGGCGTATGTTCTGACAGAGGCGATGAGGGAACTAGACTTCCCGCCAAGTGCGTTCCAGTCTGTGATTGGCCCAGCGCGCGAGATTGCCGACTACATGGTCAACCGGTCGCCGTTGAATGCGATGGTATACTATGGCGACTCAGAAGTTGGCCT
>JBHLPB010000175.1:0-5507 GCA_048939905.1 Promethearchaeota archaeon | reverse complement strand
AACAAGGTGGATTTGCGGGACGAGCGAGTCATAACTTCTGAAATGGGTAGAGGGTTCGCAGAGCAGTACAATCTCGTTGCATACCTGGAAACCAGCGCTCTGTCAGGGCAGAATGTCGAGGAAGCATTCCAGTTGCTTGCCAAGTCGAGTATTCAGTAGTCGCGTATGTCCGGTGCATTGACCGAAACGACTATACACACTTCCAATTTCCCTAGACCATTCTACACAGTTGATTGATGTGAGCTTTATGACAAACAAGGGACTTGACCTTGGACTTCTTGAAGATCTATGCAACGCATTTGGCCCGAGTGGTCATGAACATGAGGCGCAAAAGATTGCTCGTGACTATGGGAAGAAGTATGCGGATGAGGTGCTCTATGACCGCATGGGATCCGTTGTCTTCCGGAAGGGTGACAAGGGTCCAAAGATAATGCTTGCTGGACATGCAGATGAGATTGGCTTTGTCATCACCAAGATTGAGAAGAATGGATTCTTGAGATTCCATCAGCTTGGAGGATGGTGGGACCAGACCCTGCTAACCCAAGAGGTTGTCATCAAGCCCTCAAAGAACGCCGACAAGGTCATCGGCATCATCAGTGCTCCACCGCCGCACGTCCTCACCCCAGAAGAGAGGAAGAAGGTTGTCACTAAAGACAAGATGTTCATCGACATCGGATGCAACTCCGCCAAGGAGGTCGAGGAACTGGGTGTACGTGTTGGAGACCCTGCTGTCCCAAATGCAGAGTTCAGGACGATGCAACGCACCAGAAGGAGGAAGAAGGATGACGAGGGCAAGGACGCCAAGGAAAAGGTCAGTGAGGCAACAATAGCAGTCGCTAAAGCGTTTGACGACCGCATTGGTGTCTTCATTGCTCTCGAGGTCTTGCGTCGGCTATCTGAGGGTGGTATATCACACCCCAACATCGTCTACGCAGTATCGACAACTCAAGAAGAGGTCGGCCTTAGAGGGGCCAGAACGTCAGCACAGATGCTCCTTCCTGACATCGGATTCGCGCTCGACGTTGATGTTTCTGGTGATGTACCCGGTGTCGAAGGGCTCCCCCAGAAGATGGGAAAGGGAGTTGCGATCTCCGCGGGAGATGGCTCAATGATTCCCAACCCTCGGTTCAGAGAGTTTGTGCTTGGTATTGCGGAGGAGAAAGGAATCGCGCATCAACCTGCCTTCCTGAAGTTTGGAGGTACAGATGCCGGAATCATTCATATCACTGGCATGGGCGCCCCATCTCTTTTCATCGGCGTGCCCACACGACACATTCATTCACATCATGGCATGCTTGACCTGCACGATGTGGAGAATGCAGTTCAATTGCTAGTTGAAGTCATCCAGAGACTAGATGAGAAGACCGTCAAGAGCTTCACTGAACTATGATCTCCGGATGGACAGAGTTGTCTGATCTGGCCGCTGCTAGACCGGATGCCTCGCCTTGAGCGGTAGGTAACTATCTCTCTCTCTTGCCCTCAATAAACTCGTCTACTCGCTTTCGGGCCTCAAAGTCATCAATCTGATAACGTGGATGTTTGAAACTGTATGAGCTGATACTCGACAGCTCACCACCCACACCACGGTCGAGTGCAATCTTGACCGCTCGTGCCACATCGATGATGACTCCTGCGCTATTGGGTGAGTCCTGAACCGATAGCTTCAGGCTCAAGTCAATCGGTAGGTCGCCAAAGGCCTTGGAGCGCATGCTGATGTAGCAGACCTTGTTGTCCTCAAGGAATGGCACATAATCACTTGGTCCTATCTTCGTCGGAAGTTCGTACTCTACGCAGCTTGTTACGGCCTCCGTCTTGCTGATTCTCTTGGATTGGAGCCGATCTTCAACCTGCATGTTCTCAAAGTCAGTGTTTCCGCCTATGTTCAGCTGGTAGGTGTTCTGTAGGATTAACCCTCTCTTGTCGAAGAGCTGAGCAAGGACTCTATGAAGTATTGTGGCGCCCAGTTGACTCTTGATGTCATCGCCAGCGCATGGAATTCCTTTTGCTGCGAAGCCCTTCGCAATTGGGTCTTCCGGGTCGGAAACTATAAACTCCGGGATAGCGTTGATGAACCCGACCTCCGCCTCAAGAGCGGCTTCCGCGTACATTCGAGAACTCTCAGCACTTCCCACTGGAAGATAGCTGACTAGCATGTCCGCCTTTGTTTTCCTCAGTTCCTCTGCTATGTCTGCTGACTCAACCTCACTTTCATCGTAGGCAAAGAATGACTCTCTCATGTGTGGGGCCACACCATCAGAGATTGGTCCTGGGAGCACCTTCACGCCTGTCTTCGGAACATTCGGATAGAATCTCCAACAGGAGTTTGGTTCCACCCATATGGCATCTGCTATGTCCAGTCCGATCTTCTTCCTATTTGCCTCGAATGCTGCAACGAACTTCAAGTCCTTGGGGAAGTACCCCCCAAAATCAACATGCATGAGTCCTGGCACTTCGTCTTCGGCCTTCGCATCCTTATAGTAATGTACTCCCTGAATCAGAGCGGATGCACAATTACCAAGACCAGCAACTGCTATGCGCACGTCTCCCATGAGGATATCACCATCACTCAACTATTCTCTGGCCATAGAATAGTTTAATCTTTTAAGATTTACGAGCTAGCCCTCATTCTACTCTGGCTCTTCCGCCTCATCATCACGGGCCTGGTACTCTGAATACAGTAGTTTCTTGGCCGACTCAACAGTCTTCGGTCCAATCCCGGGCAGCTTGGTCCATTCATCAGTTCGTGTCACAATCTCAAGTGGAGATCCAAACTCCTTCAGCAGGCTGCGGGCTCTGACGACATTGATGCGAGGGAATCCTGCCACAAAAAACTCTTGCTCATCCGAAACCGTGTCCAATCCCTTCCTAGTTCTTATCACTGGGAGCCGTTTCTCTCTGCCCTTCTCTTCGTCTTTGTCCCCGAATAGAACGCTAAAGAGCAGTCCCGCCGAGTGCAATGCATTGAACCCCGAGATTATCTCGACACCGCTTTCACTCACCGTTTCGATCAACGCGTCTAGAGAGTTTGGATGAATCCAGCTCACTCTCTCCATTGTGATCACGTACGGTTTGCCCTTCGACGGCTTTGTCTTGAAGGGAATATGTACACACCCTTTCAGTGGATCTCGCCTGATGGCCAATATGTCTTCTATGAGTAGGCAAGGTCTCTCATATTCCAGGAGGGCATTCATCTGCTTGGTGAAACGCGGTACGCCAGCAGCACTCCCCTTTAGAGTGTTGACAAGGTCGGAAACAGTCTTTCTCTCTATAGCAACGCCTTCTGGTCCTAGAACGTCTCCTATAGGGATCTTCTGAACTGTGTACTTGATGTTCTCCTTGTCCATCATTGACATTAGGTGCTTTACGGCATTCTGTCGCTTGCCTCCTGTTTCATGAATGTCAATGACCACCTCTGGTACATTACCAAACAGATCCATCTGCATAGAAACACCTCTCAGAAGAGAGTCATAACTGCCGCCATCGAAACTTCACGTGCCACGTTCGGGTCATCTGCCGAGCCGAGGACTATTGCATCATTCTCTTCCGGTCTCAGACTATCTAGGATTAGTAGCGTTTCAGTTTCATACTGAGTCAGAGGATAGAAGTCGCCTGGAGGCATAATCAGAATGCCCTCTTTCATTACTAATGATGTGGCACCAGCGTTGCCGTAGCCTGCTTGGATTATCGCCTCGTCCCGCTGTCTAATCCCGTCTCTCACACGGCCGCCCTTCTTACTCACGAGATTTCCGTAGGCAACTTTGTGCATGACAAGTTCAGGAACGTCTAGAAACAGTCCAAGAGGAACGTCCTGGGAAATGGAGTCAAACAATGCCCTTCCCTTTGAAGTGAGTCTTTGACCCTGTTTCCCCTCAGGTGCGATGTATTCGGCTTCCGTGAGTCGCTTGAGAAGAGTTCGTGAACTTCCTTCCCCCACTGACAAGTTCTCGCACAGCTCGTATCGTCCCAACGGCTGCTCTCGACCAATCATGACAAGCGCTACTGCTGCATGATGTGGCCTGAATGCAGGGGCCACTCTACCATGAGCGGCTCCAGCAAGCTGAATGAACTCATCCTTCCATGACAACCGATTCTACGCTCCACAATCTTCTACATAGTCCGTCTTTTTACTCTTCGCTCAGATAATTGAAACCCGAGGTAGGTCTCCAAATCGAGAATCTGAATTGGGTCTTTATGGTTGTATCAAGTTTCGGTATCACTGCTCCGAAGATTGCAGTATTCGAAACCACGTGAACTGCCATGAATGGTAGACCAGTCACTAAAGTTACCCAGTATGGAAGACCAAAGGCGACTGCATATCCATAGTTCGTCAACAGATCAAAGAAGAGAGTAAGGAACATCCCTGTTGCTGCAAGCTGCCATCTCTTGGCGAACTTGGTTCTTTCCACTGGATTACTTGACCCCATCATCGCACCAGCTGCAACTATGTACAGCCACGCTATTATCTGGGTCGCTAGTATCTCTGGGATTGTGAATCCCCATGGATTCAGGAAACCAAACACCACCGACATTATGAGTGCACACGGGGCTCCAATTGTCCAGCCGAATGTGTATGCAGTCACGAAAAGGATAGTCGAACCTAGCTCCACATTTGGAATCATTACGAGTGAGTAATTGCCAACTAGTGCTAGAGCCGTCATTATTGCTACAATGGAAACACGTCTGCTTGTATCGATATGGAACGCTTCGTCGGTTTCCATTATGTCACCTCCCCATATTCCATCATCTTCTCCTCAGGACAGCTAAAATGACAACTACAAGGATTCCCCCACCTGCAAGGGCCGACGCTGCCAACCAGAACTCGAAATCCGCCGAAGGCGATATTGAACTGAGTTCTAGAATTAGAATGAATGGCGTACCAAAGGAATAGCTCGTGTTTGCCCTTACGAGAACACCGGTCTCAATATCGTATGACAGTCTAGTCAGCTGAGGCTCTCCGAACAGTGTGGGATCCTGTACGTAGTCAAAGACTATGCAATCGTACTCCGCTCCTCCAGCCACCACTTGCTCATAACTGGAAGTCATCGTGCCATTCATGTAGTTGCCTGACACTCTCGCCGCCGCTGCAAAGGCTGTGCTGTTCAGCTGGTTCAGATTACTCTCTCCTGTCTTCACAATGAATCCTGGTAGCCATGGATTGGAGACCGACCATACACTGAGGGTCAGGTCCATTGCGATTTCAGTATCATTGGACGACCATGTCATGTTGCCCAGCGTTAGCATTCCTTCGACATCTTCTTCGACCCCTGTGATCTCGAAAACCATCGCGCTTCCGTTCTCGGCCAGCCATGCTCCAGATCCTGACCAGTAGAGTGCAAATGCGTCGTTAGAGCTGTTTAGTACAGTCCAAGTGATCTTGGTGTTCCCTGTTGACTTGGGCACTAGAATCGGATTGTAACCGATGGGAGTCGCAGCCACTGATGCTGACAAGAAACAGACCGCGATGAGTGCAACAATCAACACACGTCTTAGCATTGCTTTCGTCAACT
>JBHLPB010000174.1:0-5554 GCA_048939905.1 Promethearchaeota archaeon | reverse complement strand
GAGAGCAAATACTTCAGATTCCTACTGCCTTTGAGGTCCATACCTAGACAGACACTCCAAGACTTCTATGATGTGGATCAGGACAGTGATATCTCCATTGTTGCTGTCATCACCCCGGATTATGAAGGCGGAACGGAGAAGATTATCGGTGCAGGAAGATATCTTCTTGATAGAACCACTAACGAGGCTGAGTTCGCCCTTCTTGTTCATGATGACTATCAACACAAAGGAATAGGGAAGTTCTTGTTCAATCATCTTGTGCGTATTGCCAAGAGTAAGGGCGTGGACGTCTTCGTGGCCTTTGTGCACCCTCAGAATCAGCCAATGATTCGCTTCATTCATGGGACTGGTCTTGTCGCTGAGAGTCGCTTGTCCATGGAGGATGAAGAATACATCTTCAAGCTCGCTCTCTAGAACTCACGCTCATGCGCTCGCACGCATGCTTATCACGAGTGTTGACTATCGATTTAGCAGGTCCAAACCTCTATTAGGAGCCAAACGCCATTCACCCGGCAATCCGAGGAGTCTGTAATGTCCAGTGAGAAGTGGACTGAAAGATACAAGGACAAGATACTCAGCGCAAATGAGGCCATTAAGAAAATCAAGAGAGGCACGCGGATATTCCTCGGGACAGGGTGTGGAGTGCCATTTCATCTTCTCCAGGAACTGGCCAACAACGCTCATAGAATGGCGGACAACGAGATCATCCATATACTAACACTGGGGGATACACCCTCAGCCGACCCGAAGTTTCAGGAACACTTCAGACACAACAGCTTCTTTGTTTCAGACAATATTCGAAGTGCGGTCTATGAGGGCAGGGCAGACTACACGCCAGCACACCTCTCAGACATTCCGATGTTCTTCAGTACTAAGAGACTACCTCTAGATGTAGCGATGATCCAGGTGAGTCCGCCAGACGAGCATGGCTATTGCTCCCTTGGTATTTCGGTAGACATAACGAAGTCAGCCGCTGAGAATGCCGACCTTGTGATTGCCCAAGTGAATGAACGAATGCCAGTGACTCACGGAGATTCCTTCTTTCACATCCGCGATATCGACTATCTCGTGTGCCACAATGAGCCAATCAGGGAAGTTGCCTCGGCGGAGGTCGACGTGAAGAGTCAACTGATTGGTAGCTATGTGGCCAGATTGATAGAGAACGAATCTACAATTGAGATGGGGATAGGTGCACTCCCTCAAGCAGTAGCTGGGAGTCTCCTTGATTCTGGTGTAATTGACCTAGGAGTGCACACAGAGAGATTTGGAGACTGCATCATCGAACTCATTGACAATGGCATTGTGACCAACAAGAAGAAGAGTATCAATAGAGGGAAGATTACTGCGAGTTTTGCCATGGGAACGAAGACTCTGTATGACTACATCGACAACAATCCCATGTTCGAGTTCAGGGATACTGCCTATGTCAACAATCCTTCCATCATAGCTCAGAACAACAAGATGGTGGCTATCAACTCTGCACTGGAAGTGGATCTGACAGGTCAGGTGTGTTCTGATTCAATTGGTCATAGATTCTATAGTGGAATTGGCGGACAGGTCGACTTCATCCGTGGTGCCTCAATGTCCTCCGGGGGCAAGGCCGTCATATGTATGACCTCTACAGCCATGGAGGGGAAGGTTTCGAGAATCGTTCCAAGGCTGGGCGAAGGTGCTGGTGTAGTTACAACCCGCGGAGATGTTGAGGTCGTCATTACAGAGTATGGTCAAGCAACTCTGAGAGGGAGAACAATCCGTGAACGTGTTCTCTCACTCATCGCGATAGCACATCCAGACTTTAGGAATGACCTGCTCGAAGCAGCCAAGGAGATGCGTTATGTATTCGAGGATCAAGTACCATTCCAAGTGAAAGGTACCTACTTTCCAATTGAATATGAGGTGCAGAAGACCTTCGAGGGGCCAGACGGCCCAATTGATGTAGACTTCAGACTAATTCGACCCGACGACACGGATAGAATCAAGTGTCTATTCTACGGCCTTAGCGAAGAGTCCATCTTCTTCAGATTCCTTACGCCCCTTACCAGCCTCCGCAGACAGACTCTCCAAGACTTCTATGATGTAGACCAGTCCAGGGACATCAGCATCGTGGCAACTATCTGCTCTGACGAGGAAGGGACAACCGAGCAGATCATAGGAGCTGGAAGGTATCTACTAGACTGGCACAAGAACGAGGCGGAATTTGCGCTCCTTGTCCAAGACGACTATCAGAACAGAGGAGTCGGCACCTTCATGCTGAATCACCTCATGCGAATTGCCAGAAGCAAGGGCGTTGGAGCATTCATAGCACACGTTCATCCGAAGAACGTGCCAATGATCAGGTTCCTACACAAGACAGGGAAAGTGATTGAAAGTAAGCTTAAGATGGAGGATGACGAATACATCTTCAAGCTCAGACTCTGACTCAAGCCTTGTTCTTCTTGTCAGATGTCGCCCAGAATGAGTTTGGTAATAGGACCAGGATTCAGTTCCATTGGACGGAGTCCTTTGTGGATAGTGTCTATCCAGCCATCTAGTTCATCAATGCTCCTGAGCCCTTCCATCTTTGCGACAGGATTTCCCTTCTTGAATGCCACAAGCAAGGGCACGCCCTCAACATCGAACTTCTCTGCAACATCTTTCACTTCATCTATATTGATCTTCGCGAAATACACGTGTGACCGGTAATCACTGGCAAGCTCATCAAGGACTGGTGTCAACTGTCTACAATATGGACAGGTGGACGTATAGAACTCAACAATTGCAGTCCTTGGCTTTCTGACCATATTCATATAGCTGCTGTCAGAGAGCTCGTTTAGTGTTCCATTAGCAAGAGGCTCATCCGGGCTTGTGGTCATTGCATCCTCCAAACGTTCTGCAATGCTCTTGATGCTAATCCTGCTATTCTCTCCGTTGTCTGGCATTCTCTGGCCTCTTGGCTATTGATAAGAAGTTTCAGCCTTATTGTTCTCCGACAGTATTGAATAGTCTTTGGGCGTGGCAAACCCCGTAAAGGCACATCTGGTCATGTGTAGGTGCCCCGGTCTGGAGCAGGTCGAGAGGGGGCAAGGTGACCAAGAGCTGTTTGGGCTAGGACTGTTCGAAGACCCAGACCCTCAAGGAGAGATTTCACAACAAGCATCTCTCCTGTGGATGGACGCTCAATGTCACGCCGTCGGAACTCAGGACGATAGTCTAGGACTGTCACTTGGATTCGATCATCGATGTCAGCAACTCGTGTGCCCCACTCGTGCAATTCAGCTCGCATAGCCTCGGGCGAGGAGTAGAATTCAGGATTGAAGGGCAGCCCGACGCCCATGAACACCTTCTCCGGGTAGTATTCGTCCGCAAGATATCGTACGGCATTCCACGCTGTAGTCCAGTATTTCTTTGCGAGAGTAGAATCCTTGATTCCTGTGATTGTCTGGAACGTTTCAAGTCTAGCAGATTTTAGATCGGGGCCTACATCTGTGACGCCTGCTTCCACAAGCGCATCTATGTAGTCTGAGGTCAGAATTGTCGCGTTTGTATCGAGATGAAGACGCATGTCACTCTGACTGTGTGTTCTGAGCCATGCAAAGAAGGTTTCTAGCCATGGGCGGTTCAATGTTGCTTCACCTCCAGATATCGCCAGACGTTTGACACCCACGCGAGTAGCCAGCTTCAAGAGTTCCGATGCGGCATGCTCCGGTGTAACAGCAGATGCAGAACTGTTGTATGTGACTGTGAAGTTCTGGCAAGTACGACAGCGTAGATTGCAGCCGGCAGCGAAACAGGCAGCCTCTACATAGGCTCCAGAGGACCTGCCAGATGCTTTTGACGACCATGGCGTTCCCACGCCTCCAACTGAGTGCGGCTGGCACCAGCCAACAACTCGTAGTGGCCGTAGGTCATCCGAAACTTGGGTCTGGATGGTCTGGCCGGACTTCACTGCTGTGTGACAACTTGGCTGGAGCTCACCGTCTACAAGAACTGCGCATGCATAGCACCCTCCGGTTTCACAGGGAGCAAAGAGACTCCTTGTGTCTGGGTAGCGGTCAAGAATCGTGCCAACGGACTCTAGTGCCTTCTTCACTGTGACGTTACTTGGCACCTCATATGATGACCCATCCACGGTGATGGTCACATGACCGGATGGCTCGATACGGATAGGAAGAATTGCTTCGTGTGGACATGCCAAATAGCATGATTCACAACCAACACAATACTGAGGGCTAGGACAGCTAACCTCGGTTGTGCAATATCCGCATTCGGTACATAGTTCCATATTCCGCTGCAATACGCGTTCTCCTAGTCCTACACTTTCCTTATCTTTCTGAACAGTTCCAGAGCCTTGTCATCACCATGCCTGGCTCGATAGGCCAAGATTCCTGTTCTGACCATGGCATTTCGCTGACCTTCGGGATTGTCTGGGTCGTAGTGCGTGGCAAGGAGTTCACAGGGGAACTGTTTGCAGAGGCCGCAGTGATCAAGCTTCTTTCTCGTTCCGCACTCAAAGACTTTGCATGTGCCCCACCAGGGTCTTCCGCCCGATTCACTACACCCAACGCATGTTGGATCGCCCTTGCTCAGATAGCTGGGGCAGCCGTTGCAGAGATGTCCACATGGGTTCAGCTTCATTTCATTCGCCAACTGACTAGACCTCTTCAGGACAGATAAAACTAATCGCCAATGTAGCCCGGGGACTCCACGAGAATGGGTGGAGCACGAAAGAGGTCTGCAAATCCTATTAAGTTCAAGAATCATGGGAAGCTCGTGTTTAGGACAGAGGTGTCAAGGGTAGTTGGATGATTCGTTTGGGGAGCATATCAGCTCTGAGGAGGAAGAGCCTGTCGGAAAAGCGTGCTCTTGGTGTGGAAAGAGTGAAACGCGGAGTCGTTGGAGTGGAACTAGGTTCTCTTATTGCTCATTCAGATGCCTTGCTGCGGCCGAGTATCGAACTTCTCTGCTCGTCGCGATCTTGATGACACCATTCTTCTTGGCGATTCTCCTGTTCCCTCAGGCAATGTACGAGATTATCTTGGTGGGGGCAACTCCCTACGGAACAACGAACCCTCTCGCGCCCGGCTTCACCGTGATCATTATACTGTTAATCTCTGGATTCAGCATTGGGTCACTCTATGCAGCATATGTTGGATGGACTGTACGGCGAAGGAGTGACACAGTATTCATTGGTGACATGCCAGACACTCAACTATACCCTAGACAAGGACAGTACGGCGACACAGGTCATCGTTGTGAATGGTGTGGAAGCACAAAAGTGAGTGCTTCGTGGAGCGGCAAGCGCGGCATCTACTGTTCGCTCAGATGCAGTGCTGCTGGGGACTATCGCAGATTCATATTGATCTCAGTTGTTGTCTTTGCAATGACAAGTATTGTTGGACTAATGGCAGTCAGGATATCTACACAGAACCTTGAGGGGGCTTTGGTTCATCCCTTCGTTTTTCTGTTGATCCTACTTGGGTTAAACCTGGTGTTCGTGTATCCGGCGTATTTGGGCTGGTCGATGAACCGGACAAAGCAAAGGGAGCGCCTGTAGAGAATCAGAGATGGTGGGCCC
>JBHLPB010000173.1:0-5659 GCA_048939905.1 Promethearchaeota archaeon | reverse complement strand
CTGTTGGTACAGAGCTAGAAACTCTATCCACTCACAACTGCCTCTTTGAAGGCCCATCCATCAATTCGCAAGTTCAGAACAATAGTAATAACTCGGCAATGGTCCTAGATTCGGGCGCAGAACCGCTTAGCAGGAAGAGAATCTCATGTCCAAAGTCCCAGTTTTGAAGAACTATGTCAACGGCGAATGGGTAGAATCGAAGTCGAATGATCTACGTGACGTACATAACCCCGCAACAGGGGAGATCATAGCTAAAGTTCCTATGAGCACGGTCGAGGAAACTGAGGCGGCGATAGAAGCCGCAGACGAGGCATTCGAAAGATGGCGCAGAACCATACCGATTACGCGTGCGAGGTACTTCTTCGATATGAAGAATCTCATGGAAGAATACTTTGAGAATCTAGCTCGAGAGATAGTCATTGAGAACGGCAAGACGATTGACGAGGCGCGCGGCGAGATTCGGAGGGGAATTGAGAACGTAGAGGTAGCAGCTGGAATTCCAACATTGATGATGGGTCAAAACGCAGAAGACGTTGCTGTTGGCATTGATGAGATTCTCATTCGCCAGCCCCTAGGCGTCTTCTTTTGTCTTGCCCCATTCAACTTTCCGAGCATGGTTCCTCTTTGGTTTCTTCCGACTGCAGTAGCCTGCGGGAATACGTACATAGTCAAACCCTCACCACAAGCTCCTATGAGCCAGGTGAAACTCTTTGAAGTGCTTGATGAGGCTGGATTTCCGCCAGGAGTCGTCAACTTGGTTCACGGTGATGCTGATGTAGCCAACGCTTTGCTTGACAGTCCGTTGACAAAAGGAGTGTCCTTCGTGGGTTCGACACCAGTAGGCCACAAGGTGTATCAACGAGCGGCTGCAAACAAGAAGCGGGCACAGATCCAAGGCGGAGCCAAGAACTTCCTACTAGTGATGCCTGACGCAGACCTTGAGAGGACTGCCTCTGCGTTGATGACATCCTGCTATGGCTGCGCAGGAGAACGATGCCTTGCCGGGGCGGTAATTCTTGCGTTCGAGGAGATTCACGAAGCCCTACTGGACATCCTCGTGGAGAAGGCCAAGATGATTCGAGTGGGGAATGGACTCGAAGAGGGCGTACACATGGGCCCGGTGATATCAGCAAGGTCCAAGGAACGGGTTATCGCATATATCAACAAGGGCGTAGAAGAGGGGGCGAAACTCGTGCTTGATGGACGTAAGATTGAGGTGGAAGGTCATCCAAATGGATACTTCGTGGGTCCTACAGTATTCGACGAAGTACGTCCAGAAATGGCAATTGCCAAGGATGAGATATTCGGTCCAGTAATGGCGGTCATGAAAGTCAAGAGCTTTGATGAAGCACTAGACATCATCCACGCAAACCCCTATGGGAACGCATCGTCGATATTCACCTCTAGCGGTAAGTGGGCGCGAGAGTTTTCCTATAGGGTTCAGGCCGGAAATATCGGAATCAACTTGGGGATTGCTGCGCCAGTGGCACATTTCCCATTCTCAGGAATGAAGGACTCATTCCTTGGAGACCTTCATGGACAAGGCCAAGACGCCGTGAGATTCTTCACAGAGTCCAAGGTTGTCATAACTCGCTGGTTTTGACGTCAATCATCAGAGGAATGAACTAGTATGGAACTGAGTACGGCAGGAGCCATCCTCAGCTTCGCGCTTGGAGCCCAGGAAAAAGCACTGACGTTCTATAAATGGGTTCAGTCGGTGGAATCCTTCAGCGAATGGAGCGATGTCTTAGAAACCGTGGTAAGCGAGCACAAGCGAGCGGAACGAAGGCTGGCTCGACTTCGAAGAGAGAGTGTCACGGAGATGATCCTGGAGCCGATTCATGGGTTTCAAAGTGAGCAATTCGAGATTCAGCTCGAGCCTACTCCGACAATCGACAATCAGAGTTGTCTGGCGCTGATGAAACGACTTGAAGCCACATTATCAGATTTCTTCCGAGTTGCAGCAACCAAGACCATGTTCCTTCAAGAAATCAGCCTGGCTCTCGAATCGATGGCGACCAAGACTGATGGAAATCTCAGACTATTGGAGAAGCTGGGTTAGTACAGGCTGAAAATGATGATCGTGAATTGGTTCAGAAGCTTCCTTGGAATGAGGTCTAAGGCAAAAGACACTCCTACCTTCCACCTATCGTGACATCCCACGCCTTTGAAGAAAGAAGCTGATGATGACCACAGCCATTGCAACGCCGATACCCAGGGGCAGTATGTACATACTGGCGTCGCCAAGAGGAAGGGTAGTAGTGGTGGTGCTAGTGTCTGAGGTTGTGGTGGACGAATCAGTGGTTGTGGTACTCGTCGTGGTTGTGACTGTGGGGGTTGTGGTTGTTGTGGCCTTGGACTCAAGGACCTCTACATTGACGTGATCTACGACTGTGTTGCCACCTTCATCAGTGAGAACGAGGACGAAATCATACACTCCTGATACCAAGTCTTCAACTGATACGCGTATAGAGTAGTCCCCTCCAGAAAGATGTCCACTCGCCACAAGTGTTTCGTCCCTCAACACCTCAAACTCAATGGGACTGAGGTCGTCAATCTCCCATACGATGTCAGGGGCCGTTTCTCCCTCGACAAACGTGATGTCGCTAGGCTCAACAAACACTGGTTTCACTGAATCTCTTACCACAATCTGGATTGATGCGGTGCAGAAGTTGTCAAAGGGGTCGTACGCTCGAAGCTCGAGGCCGAAGGTTCCGAGTGCAAGGAAATCCCTGTCAGTGATTCTCCCTGTTGAGTCGATATTGAAATTGGTTGTATCGTTAACCCAGTACTTCTCAATCCCAAGGGGATCCGTGGCCAACACTGAGTAGTCAAGGCGCTCTCCGAGTTCTATCAGCTGGTCGGACGGCTGAACAGTCCACAGAGGGCTTGTATTGTCTGCCACCACAACTTTCACGATGTCAGTATCGGTTCTTCCTGACGTTGTGTTCACAAACAGCGAGTATTGATACGTTCCCATATCGAGCCCAATGAGCTCTACACCGATATCCCGTCCGTCCCAGACTCCACTGTCAACGATGGCTCCTTCCTTACGAACTTCAAAGAAGTCTGGCCAGATGGCGGAGGCATTCCACACCAAGAGGCCGTCTGCCCCGACTTCTAGGTCGAAGACATCCGGACCGATCACTGCAAGAATCGCGCATGGGTACATGTCAACGGCATTACAGTCCCCGGGAATGGAATAGGTGCTGCCGAAATCGTAGTCACTCCACCCGTTACCAACTCCCACACCGTCATCCCATTGGTTTAGACTCGAGGCAAGAGGAGTTCCAGCGACATCTCTCCCATTTCCCTTTGTGTTCCATCCGATCTCGTTTCCATAGACTCTACAATCAGTTGACTTCTGAAGGTGCACTCCTATACCGGAGTTCCTCTCTATTGTGTTTTGAGTGACGACACACATGACCGACTTGCCGCTGTAGAAAGCGGTGATTGTGTTGCCATACAAGAGATTTCGAGTGAACACGCAGTCAGTGGACGAATAGCAGTATATGCCATATCCTGTATGATGAATCGTATTCGTTGAAACAAGGCATGATGAAGAATACTCCAAGTCTAGTCCGACCTGTCCTCCTGAGAAGACATTTGACATAATCTCCGTATCTGTGCATGAATAGAGGTATGATGCCCAGTCTGAGTCAGTCACCTGGTTTTCCTGTATTAACGAGTCGTGCGTATCTTCGACCAGAATGCCAATGTCTGCTTTGGTCGCATAGTTATCTGCCACCGTGAGAAGAGTTGACTTGAGAGAGTAGATGCCGTAGGTGCGGCCAATGACTTGGTTATCTGTGATTGAGCAGTTATAGACTCGATCCACTATTATCCCGATCTTTGCTAGGTCTATCGTATTTCCGGAAACATGACATTCTACCGATTTCAGCACTCTGATGCCATCTGTGACCATACTGATATTGCAGTTCTCTATTCTCCCGTGGATGACTCTCTCGAGAAAGACTCCACGAGTTCCTTCATTGTTGACCTCTTCAACATCTAGTATGCAGTTTCGAATCACGAAGTATACGTCAGTCCTATATACTCGAATGCAGCTGCCTTCTCTTGTCCGGATCAATAGACCCTCAATCACGAACGGGTCGTCAATGGATCCAGTGCCTGGCCATCCCTGTGATACGAAATCGCTGTTGCTTGTTATGACAATTGGCGCGTGAGGAGTTGCTGACGTGGCCATATTGCTATACGGAAAAGCTAGTGGCGATTCACCACATGACTTAGGTGATTCTGCAGCCGAGATGAAACACAGTGAGAGCAGCAACAGAACCAGAAGTACGAGGGTCCTGCCAGAACTAGATGCAACCCGCCTTCTTACCAACAACCTCTCACCCAGTGTGCAGCGGTGCGGCTTGAATGTGGGAATCCTGGCGGATAGTCAATATAGATATGATATACTTAAGATTCATAGTAAATCCCATCTCTAGTATTTTTCGCCGCATGCAGCGAGAATAAGAGAGACCTATCGATTAATCGAAAGGTCTGAGTTGAAACAGTGGGAGACAGGGAGTGTCTCCTGCCTCACTGAATCCATCTGTTACTTCTCAAAGAAGTACTTGCCTCGCGAATAGATGGTTTCGTCGCCGGCTATGATCTCGCCCTCTTTCATTGACTTAATTATGTCAACGTGGATTGCGCTCATGTTGGTGCCGTTACAGTCTGGGTAGGCCCTCCCAAGCGCACAGTGGATAGTATCGCCGATCTTCTCATCAAACAGCATGTTGAGTGTGTATCTCTTTATTCCTCGGTTGGTTCCGATGGCCATCTCACCCAACCTATTTGACCCATCATCAAGCTCAAGAATCTCCTTGAGTACGTCCTCGGACTTCTCTGCAGAGTAGTCGACGACTTCTCCTTTCTCGAACTTGAGCCGGACCCCCTCGATTACTTTGCCTTGGTGCATGAAAGGAATGTCGAAGTAGATATGACCCTCGACAGTGTCCTCCACTGGAGCTGTGAAGACCTCCCCAGAGGGCATGTTGTTCTTCCCGACCGCAGCCACCCATATGCGTCCTTCGGTGGAGGCGTGAAGATCAGTTTCAGGACCGACGTATCTGATGTCGTTGTGGTTCTCGAGGTGTTCTTTCATCAAGTACATGTTCTTGCTTTCCTTCTCCCAGTCGATAAGTATGGCACCGTATACGAAGTCACGGTACTGTTCGAGTCCCATGTTTGCCTGCTGAGCAAGGGTTCTATTGGGGTGAACAGTTCCGACCCATCGTTTCTGAATCTGGATCTCGCCGATTTCTTTCTGCACTATCCGCCTCATCATAATCCTCTCGGGGTCTACGTCTGCCAGAGCCTTTGTATTGACTGGTGAACTGATGCCTATCAAGACATCACACTCTTCCAAAGCCGCTTTCACGTGCCTTGGAAAGAGCTGAATAGTTTCATCATCTGCCGCATCGAAGAATGCCCTATCGAACTCCTGGCTATCCATTACGACAGTTGGGCATCCGCCCGCTCTTGCGACGTATTTTGTCACAGCCGTGACAAGGTCGTGTGCATCAGGATTAGCTGATATGACGACCATGTCACCTTTCTCTACTTCTGTAGACCATTCGACAAGTATCCTTGCATGTTCATCAATTCGTGGGTCCATCTTCTGGTCCGTCCTGGGTTCGGCGAAAGA
>JBHLPB010000172.1:0-5690 GCA_048939905.1 Promethearchaeota archaeon | reverse complement strand
TCAGGACCGGGAAATCAGCTCTTACATTCAGCATTCCAATCAATCGCCTCTTACTAATTGCCAGCGATATCCGCCCTTCCCGAGAGTCTTGCTAATCAGACCTCTGTCCACCAGCTGCCGTGCGGCAACAATGAAAGTGTCACCACCCGCACAGTCTTGACATACCTCAGCATGCTCGTCACTACGAGCAATCTCGAGAATCTCGGATGTTGTCAGTGGGTTGGTCGCATTCTGCAGAATATTCAGCACGCATTGAGCGTTTCTTGAGAGGTCTGACATCGTGTTGGGCTGCGGTGCAGGATTCAATAAGAAGGCTTTGATTGGTGGTCGTTGTAGACCCATCATAATCCTTAAATGAATCCTCTCAGGGTGCAGCCCGCTCATTCTATGGGGACCCCTTGCCCTCATTGTGGGTAATAGGCAGAGGCGAACGATTGTGGGAAGAAGAAGAAGACAGAAAGTACGGCGGCGACCTCAGAAGCGTATTCCAGACGTATATCCATGTCCTAGTTGTGGGAATACAGCAATCAAGATCGAACTGAACCGCAGTGATAGAGTTGCTGGCGTTAAGTGTGGTTCCTGTGGTTTGGAGATGGTCGTTGACGAAGTGAATCCACTGACAGAGGCCGTTGACATCTACGGTGCCTTCATAGATAGGTTCTATGAGAGTCGTAGCGCTGAAACCACCTAGTGCAAGACTCGATATTCAGCAATTGTTATAAGTGCGGTCAATCCGAGAACGCGGGATTTCTATGCAGATCGAGCTCATCGAGTCAATCTTGTCGCTTCTTCTCATGGCCATGGGCATAGTGGCCCTCATGCTGATTCTCGCCTACTCGGTTTGGGGCGAGGAGGAAGATGAGTAGTGGCACTCGGGGGTCGTCCCGATGAGTTCTGATGAGATACTTCTTCTTTCTTTTGAGAACATTGCAGGACACCTAGCTAACCTGGGCTCAATGCGCTCTCTAGTAAAGGAGCTTACAGGTCATGGTCACACCATTGACGAGGCCGTCCAAGTGCTTGAAGGAAAGATGGAAGAGGCTGAAGTGACGCTCAGAACAGACCTGCGTATATTGATTAATGAGATTCGACATGTGATGAGAGGGAAGTTCTCTGGATGAGTGCCTTTTCTCACCTGAGCAAAGAGATTAACGAGTTTCTGACTGGTCACAGCATGTTCTCACCAACGCCAATCCAAGAGAAAGGAATTCCCACAATACTTGAGAACCAAGTCGACGTTCTCCTCCTTTCGCCAACAGGATCTGGTAAGACTGAGGCTGCGCTGTTGCCGTTGCTTCATCGTTTGCAAAGACGCAAAGAAGAACGTGAGTTGTTCGGGTTCTATATTCTCTACATCACGCCACTGAGAGCGCTCAATAGAGATGTCTTCAGACGAATCGAGAGTCTATGTGAGCATCTTGGACTGACCGTTGCGGTAAGACACGGTGACACTAGCCAGTACAGGAGAAGACAACAGGCAATCAAACCTCCTAACCTACTTATCACGACCCCTGAATCACTTCAGGCCATTCTTCCAGGAAAGCGACTTAGATACCACCTGAGGACAGTCTTTGCAGTGGTCGTTGATGAGATTCATGAACTGGCCGACAGTAAGAGAGGAACGCAGCTGAGTGTTGGTCTGGAACGACTTGAGCGATTGATTGGTTCAGATGTTCAACGAGTAGGCCTTTCCGCAACCGTCGGAAATGTGGGAGAAGTCGCGAAGTTACTAACAGGTCGAGATCGTGACGTGAAGACAATCTGGGCAGGATATGATCTAAGGAAAATGGACCTCAAAGTGGACATGCCGATTCCTCGCTCAGAACACAAGAAGCTGAGTAGAAAGCTCGCTTATCCGCTGCATTCTACGGCACGCCTAGATAGAATTGTCGAACTAATCAACAGTCATTCTTCGGTCTTGACGTTCACTAACACACGGTCCTTTGCTGAAACCTTGGGAGCAAAGATGAGAGCGCTGAAGCCCCCATATGACTTCGACGTTCATCATGGGTCACTTTCGAGAGATGTTCGTGTATCGGCTGAGGAGAGATTGAAAGGCGGGGATTCCAAGGCAATCATCGCTACATCAAGTCTTGAGCTTGGTATAGACATCGGTCAGGCCGACCTTGTCATTCAGTACAGCAGTCCTCGGGAGGTTTCGAGAGCTGTCCAACGAACTGGAAGGGCTGGTCACGGGATAGGAAGAACTCCAAAGGGAGTTATCATTTCTACAGTAAACCTAGATGACATCACTGAGTCAGGAGTCATTCGTAGGCGGGCATTGTTGAACAAAGTTGAGAGAGCAAACATCCCCATGAGAGCATGGGACGTCCTATGTCATCAGATCACGGGCATTCTGCTTGATACGCCAGAGATTGAGATGGAGGACTTATTCGCCATTATCACTTCATCATTTCCATACTCAGAACTGGAAAGGGAGGAACTAGAGAGAGCCCTTCAGTTCATGGTTTCCAGAGGTCTAGTAGAAGCTGACGGGTCCTTGATCTCAAGAGGGAGAAGGGCACGAGTGTTTTACTATGAACATCTTAGCACAATTCCAGATGTGCACAAGGTCAATGCAGTTGACATGACTACAAGGTCAAGCATTGGAGTCCTAGACGAAGAATATGTGACTCAGGACATCGAGACCGGTTCTGTCTTTGTCATAAGAGGAAGACCATGGCAAGTTGTGAGTATAGAAGAGGATGAGGTGCTATGTGCTCCGGTCACGGATACTGACACAGACGCACCCAAATGGATTGGCGAGATGATACCTGTTCCATATGAGGTGGCAACAGAGGTTGCTAAGGTATGGAATGCTGTAGTAGAGAAGAGCGAAAAGGACCGCAGGAAGTTACTGGAAAAGGAGTACGGAATTGTCGATGAGGCACAGATGCACGTCATCGAAACCATAAAGTCGGCCCAGAAAGACCTTGGTAAGCTGCCATCAAAGCGTGTATTCGTTCTAGAAGACTTCGGATCCGGTCTTGTTCTCCATGTTCCACTCGGTACAAAGGCGAATGAGGCGTTGGGGGTTGTGATTGCTGCGTTATTGACCACTCGCTTGGGTGTAGACGTTGCTGTGGAGAGAGATCCATATCGCATCCTTCTCACTGCAACGGCGGGTCTTGATGCGGAGTGTGTAGTTGATGTGCTAAAGGAGTACACCAGCGAGCAAGCTTCTGCGATTCTTAGATTGGCGGTGAAGTCTACTCAGAACTTCTCATCTAGGTTTATTCATGTGGGCAGGAGAATGGGAATCATCCGTAGAAACGCAAGGGTAAGAGAGATACCGGTCCGAGGTCTCATCCGTGCGTATGAGGATTCACCTGTCTTTGATGAGGCAATGAGAGAGGTCTTGGAAGAGAAACTCGATGAGCCTAAGGTGATGAGTGTCTTTGATGGAATTGCAGCTAATGAGATCAAGATACACGTCGTAAGGACTGCAACACCCTCAGCTCTTGCTAGACTCATAGTGGAGGAGAAGTCCCGGTTTGAGGTTATTGGAGAGATCACCGACCAGGATGAAGTACTTGCAATGATGGAAGAGAGGCTTCTCTCTCGTCGTTTCAGATTAGTGTGTATGGGAAGTGGCGATTGGAACTCCGTTCGAACAGTGTCCTCTTTGGAAGACAAGGTTAGCTGTCCAGTCTGTGGATCCACAATGATTGCAGCACTCAGTCAGAAAGATACAGAGTTCACAAAGATTGTGAAGAAGCAAATAGCGGGAAAACCCCTTACGCGCGACGAGAACAAGAAGTACAAGGCCGGCGGGCTGACCGCTACACTGGTGTCAGAATACGGAAGACGGGCATTATTGGTACTATCTGGACGAGGTATTGGACCCAAGACCGCGTCAAGAATACTTAGGCCAGGACTTGATGACCGTCATTCTCTTCTGAAAGGAATCGCTAAAGCAGAAAAGGAGTATGCAAGGACAAGGCCATTCTGGAGTGATTGAGTTGGATAGGCCGTTGATGGTGTTTGCCGGAAGAAGTAATGTTGGGAAGAGCAGCACCATAAGACTACTCACTGGTAGAAGGGTCCGAGTTGGAAAACGGCCCGGAAGTACGAAATGGGAGATCATGATAGACCTCGGACCCGTGACTCTTGTTGATGTTCCTGGTTTCGGCTACATGGCTGGAACAAGCAAGACAGCCATTGAAGAAATGAAGACCACGCTCATACAGAAGCTGGAGAAGTGGAGTGACAGACTTGCCCTCACAGTCTTGATAGTCGACATATCGCTCTTCAGAACTCTCGTTGATCGCTGGGAGAGTCGAGGAGAGATACCTATCGATGTGGAGTTCTATACGTTTCTGTCCGAGATATCCGCCAGAGTGATTGTTGTCGCTAATAAGATAGACAAACTGAAGAAGCGGGAGCAACCTCTTGAAGTGGAATATCTGGCAATGAAACTGAAGGAGGCTCTTCCTGAATCGGAGCCAATCATAGTCCCTATGTCTGCCTCGAAGAAGACCGGTGTCACCGAATTGAGGAGAGCAATTGAGGATACTCTCCAACTAGATGGTGTAGGAAGACCACAATGGTAGTTGCTACCTCATTTTCTTGAAGACATAGTAGACGGCGCCCACAACAAGAATAGTCATAGATATCATGAGCATGGGGAAGATAGCACCGGGAGGCTCTACGAAACCCTCAGTAAGCCAATCCAGCATGTTCATGAACAGGCGAGCATTGTCTGCAGTATAGAACCACTGGGACTCGATCTCATAGACATCCACAACAAGCCCCGAGAACATCATGGCAGACCCAGAGATTACGATTCTGCTCTCATTGTACTCAAAGGCTGACATCCACGGTGGAAAAGTCCCGTTTATTGCCGAATAAGAGAGCGGAATTTCTGCAAACTCCTCAAGAGTCATGTTCGGAAAGCTGTAGTTTGCGAGAGTGGAAATACTGTCCCTAAACTGCGCGAATGAGGACTCATAGCCTGTTGCTATTGAGCTTACAAGATTCAACGGTTTCAAGGTGCCTGTCATCACGACCAGCTCGTTGATGTTCTTGAAGATGGGGTGATTAGGATTCCACGTACTGGTGTCCAATCGCATGACCCACGGCGAGGTTTCATTGATTAAGTGTTCGTAGTCAAACATCGTATCAGACCAAGAATATGTCTGAGTCTTGTTGATGCTGAAACGTGGTCCGGTTATGTTAAGCGCGTCAAGAAGGTCATTCAGGGCAATGTTATCTCCAGCATCTTGCATTGTGGAATCGTCCCAATACTTGGAGGTGTTGCTTATCGCTGGATTGCCGAGTAGCAGCAGAGAACTGCCATTGGCCAACATCTCAGCAATTGAAGATACCTCATCTGCCACGAAATCGTAGCTGATGTCAGGGTCAGCCACTATGAGAAGATCAACGTCACTCAGTGTTGTGTTCTCAATAGGGTCAGTGTTGACTCTCACAGTGTACTTGGTTGATGCATTGACCATGTCAAGTATCAACTTGAAGCCCGCTTCATCATCAGGCGAAAACTGTTGATCGTGGCTTGCATCGTATAGAATCACGATGGAGTCAATGGGAGCCTGAGCCTTCACTGTGACATGAAAGCAGGAAAGGAGAATCAATGTGGTAATTGCAACCGCTGCAATGCGGGCTGCTCCTTTGAAACGCACCATAGGCTCATTCAACCATTCTGCTGAGTCAGCGTGCCAGACTCTAGGCCG
>JBHLPB010000171.1:0-5759 GCA_048939905.1 Promethearchaeota archaeon | reverse complement strand
GCTACTGCTGCATTCTAGTTCTACTCAGAATACATCGTTACTGCTCTTCCCCATCACTTATTAACAATAGTTAACTAACTATAAGGGATACCGTGATTGATAGCAGAGAAGGTTGAAGTCCTATGTCATCAGAAGGGAATTTGGAAATTGGTCGGAAGATGATGGAGATTGTTAACAAGCAAGACCCAGAGCTACTCGATGATTTGCTAGTGCCAGACTATATGAACAAGCAACTGAAGATTCAAAGTCTGGACGACTTGAAGGAGGTCTTGAGAAGGCAATACATCGGTTTCCCTGATATCCACAGGACTATAGAGGATATAGTCGCAGACGAGAATTCTGTCTGGATCAAGGTAAGAATAACGGCTACACACACGGGTGAATATCGCGGAATAGCCCCAACTGGGAAGAAAGTCGTCATGGAAGCAGTTCCACACTATCGCATTGTTGACGGGAAGATTGTGGAGGGTTGGTCGGTCTGGAACCCTATAGACTATCTCGGAAAACTGGGTGTTATCGAATACAAAGGATTTCCTGATGAGATTGTGCAACCGCTTTGACCTGACAGGGTTTGGTATCATGACGATTCAATCATCGAACTCTAGTAGTTCAAACAGGGACAAACTGTTGGAAGCAATGGCAGAACTAGACTTGGCTTTCTCGGAGGACCGCGCTCTGGACGTGAGCAATATCTTCAGCAAAGATGCACGATTGATGTGGCCCCTGACTGAGGACATAGTGGGTCGTGATTCCATCCGAGAGGCCTTTGCTGAGTTCATGTCGATGTACACTACATTATCATGGAATCCTAATCGGGAATTCATCGATGTCTATAATCAGCGTGCCTTTTCGCTTGGAAGCTTCACTGAAACACGGACCCCACGTGAAGGAGGACCGACTGAGAAAGTGTATGGACGCCTTCTAGAAATCTGGCAGCTCTCGTCCGATGGTGAATGGGAGATCATTCGCCTGATGACTGGAAGGTATGCAGAAACGGAAATGCTGTCATAGGCTTATACGGGGATATCCCGTAATACTTCGTCAGTTCCTGGCACCTGATCACGACTTCGCTCACGGCATGAAGGATTCTGCGGAATCACCAGGAGAACTCTCGCATTTCGCTTTATGATGATCAGACTCTGAAGAACATAGCCCAAATCCAATCAACAAGTGTATGGATGAACATAGCTGAGAAAAGCCCGCCAAACCACCAACATATCCCGTATGCAATTCCTGCCACAGTTGCTAGACTCACATAGACCCACATGAACTCTTGAGAGGTGTTATTCCAGTGTGAAGATCCAAACAGAATAGAAGCTATGACAAGGGCGACCCATTTCCAGTACTTGCGATACCTATTCTCTTCAGAGAAGACGCATTCTGTCAGTTGGTGCTGCACTACGCCCCGGGCGACGATTTCCTCAGGCAAGGCAATTGTAAGCCAGATTCCTATGAAACTAATGATGACGACCTCAGGTCCTTCAAAGGTTGGATTCCACCCGAGAAAACCAGTCACAACACCCAAGGGGACGAGAACAAGCAACAGAATGGACAATCCGAGAAATGAAACTGCGAGTTTGTGGCGAGTGATTTGCCAGTTGAACTTGCCATCAAAATCATGTATCTGAATTGACAGCAACAAGAGAATCAGAGATGAAATCCATAGCGCATTGAATTCGTATCTCATTTCGGCAAGGCCATTGATTGCGACAGAGGTATATCTCATATCAAATCCTGTTGCGAAAACTAGGACTCCAGTGATATGGAACACGAAATCGAACCGCTTCATTCTGTGATGTTGTAGGACAAGTGGTAGTCCCATCAATGCAGTAGGAAGTACATACCAGGTCAGGTATGATACTAGAGCACTCAGCATGTCGGCCGAAAAGTACCAATTAGACAATGGAAAGAACATGACAATCCCGAGAAGTAAGACACTAACTCTGGGTTGCGCTTTCAGACGGTAGATGAAAGGAGAACTCGTAGAAGGAATGAGGATTGTGAAAATCAAGGTTAGAAAGATGAAAGCACCGATTACCATCAATACGGATTGACCAATGCTTGGCTGGGATTCAAGCACTGCGAGAAGAATCGACAAGATTCCTGCCACGATGAAGATCGCCACATAGTGCCAGCGTCTGATTGTTTCATCTTCGTTCATAACTTGGGCAATGGGACGGGAGTCTTCTACTTAAAAACACTGAATCTGATACCTCGGGATTCTCCGAGGCGCTTTGAAGTCTTGGCATCTGAACACAACTTCACTCATTGCCTCATGGATTTAAGCGGGATTCTATGACGTTCCTGCATCTTGAATGGACCAGCAAGTTTGGCATGTTTGCGTACACCTTTATACAAGCAGGTCAACGCCGAGCCACCGATGGTGAGAAAGCGTGTCTGAGTACGAAGAAAGATGGGAAGCATTGGAAGCAACTTCAGTTCCAGAATCTGATGATGATGTTTCCGGGCTTTCATGGTTTCAGTCCGTTCGACGCGTACTAAGCAATCGCAACTGGGCCATCTACTTGGGGACTGTATGGATCTACAGTAGCATGGGTGTACTGAACCAGTACTTCACGCTCTACTTCCGTGATATCGGCGTATCGTATGTCATGGTTGGGGTTCTCATCTCACTGATGTTTGTCGTCAATATGATTGGCACAACATTCTCGGGCTACCTCGCAGACAACTATGATCGTCGCAAGCTATCGGCTGTCACGATGATTGTGAATGGAATTGCGTTTCTGATGTTAGCCGTTTCAACCGATATGGTTGCCATCGCTGTTTCTATGGTTATCTTCGGACTATCGTCGTTCACTGGCATTGCGGGTCAAGCCTATGCCATGGAACAGGTCGACCGAAGACTTGGCGGTGTTGCCAATAGTCTGTTCACGCTTGGAACTACTTGGGGGCTTGTTCCTCTATTCCTAGTTTCAATTCTGCTTGGAATGGGGACGGGTTTCATCGAAACCATGCAGTTTCTTCTCTTCATTGCAGGGATACTCTACATGATTGCTGCCGTGATCAGATTGACAGTCCTGAAATCTATCCCACAGCCAGACAGAGCAAATCGCCATGGAAATGTCCTGAGAGACTTTCTTGGAGAGAACCTACGCGGCCTGAAGCTTCTAATCAGAGTTTTCCCAGTCTTTGTCGCTGTGATCAGCCTAGATGCGTTCAGTGATGCATTCTACCGGTTCGCGAGTCTATACTACGTAAACGAAACTTTGGCGTTCACAATTGGTGAGATTAATCTCATGATCTTGGTCACGCTCATGTTCTCAGTTCCCCTGACACTCTATCTTGGGAGAGTATTCGATAAGAGAGGCGGGAGAGGTCTCACAATCGCTGTCTATGCTGTGATGCCAATTGCTGTTTGGCTTCTCATCTTGGCCGAACAGATTCCGTATATTGCTCCAGCAGACTGGCTAGCTGGACTCGATGCCCTCTATCCGGGACTCAGCATCTTGTTCTCTCTTGCCTTCCTAGCTACCGCGTTGAAGTCAATCAATGACACACTCTGGTTCTCCATATTGGGGACTTACATATTGAAATCATTGCCTCGCCCGGATCTTGGAAAGATGTTGAGCTTGACGATGGTAGTAGTTTTTCTCTTTGTTTCCGTAGGGCCAATCCCGGCGGGATTCATCTACGATACTTGGCAGGGTCTTCCTCTGCTTTACTCGGTTGTCATTCTCAATGTCATCATTCTTGCTGTCTTGATAACAAAGAGCATTGAGCCACGGGTTGATGTCGAGGAGCTTGAGCTTGAAACTCCAGGGCAGTAGGCGTTTCGCAACTCCCTCTTGCAGGATTCTCTATCCAGCAAGGTCGCCATAACGACATCCTTATGACAGTCATACCTGAAACCAATGTGAAGTCGCCATGAAACGCCTTGCTCTTCTCATCTCAGTGACTCTGTTGCTCACTGCCACAGTCAGCCCTAGCGGAACGGCCGCGGCCACGATGGATTCAGGTGTATATGTGCCTGCGGCAACAGAAGGGCTTGTCACTGGTGTCCCTTACGTTTGGCAAGAGATCAATGGACTTTGCGCATGGGCTTCAACATCAATAGCCTTCCAGTCAGCGGGGGTTCCACTTGACCTTCATGACATCCTTGCCGTCACAAGTGTCGGATACTCGTTCGCCTATCTCAATTACAATGATACCATGGTGATGTATCCAGGGCCTATATACATGCAAGCTGAACCAACACAATTCGCGGCAGACCTCTACGGACTAAACATGACTGTATACATGGACACAGCCACCCCTGGTGTCGAGCAACTAGTCGAAGTGTGGGAAGGTCGTGGAATTAGCGTACACCTCCTTGACGGAGAGGAAGACGCCTTTGACCTGATGCGCTCTTCGATTGATGCAGGATATCCCCTCCTCCTGAGTGTGGACCCTGCGTGGCTCCCAGCAAGAGACTATGATTTCTTGAGAGCGCAGGGACTATCCGGAGGAGGTCATGGGATACTGGTAGTGGGCTATGATGATGCGGCCGGAAATGCAACGATAATTGATCCGGGAGTAGGCTCTTTTGGAAACGAATTCGGTTATCCTGCAGACGGTCGGGGCAACTACACTCCCATATCTTACACAGCCCTCACCAATGCGTGGTCTAGACGGTACTTCATCAGTATGCTCTTCAAACCTGGAGGAAACGTACCAGATGATAGGAGTGCACTGTTGGGCCCATATATCCGAGACCGTATCCTAGGTGTACCTGCAGCCTATGAAGCATCTCCTGACACAGCCGTTCTGTGGAATTTTGGAGAAGCCGCATTCAGGGCGCTCAGCGTCGACTACCGTCGACAAGGGTTGACCGAATACTTGGACATCTTTACGGGCATGGATGGCGAACGCGAATTCAAGGCATCGTTGATTCTCTTCCTTGGGCTGGGTCTCGAGTCACAGGTAACTCTTCAGTATCTTTCTTTCCGAACTGCCCTGCAACGCCTTCCTGACTTGATGCCTGACATTGACTTGGCGGATTTCGTGGCAGCAGGCGAGGCATCGCTCCCTCATTTCGAGGCGCTGGCGGACAATGGCACGCTCATATACCCCGGGAATCTGACCCTCTACGACGGTTTTGTCGCATCGACATTTCAATCGATGGCAGATGAGTTCAACTCGACAGGTGACATCGAGTCTGTGATGAATCAGTACGAGGACGAACTGTCGACTATTACAACTCATCTTCTCGGAATTGCAGACTCATGGCTCGCGGCAGGGAACGCATTGGCAGAGATTTGGCCGAACAACTCATTCATCATCTACGGTCCCTGGATAACCATCGCCGCATTCGGAGTGAGTGCCTTGGTTGTGGCTGCAATCATCTGGATTCGGAGGACACCATCCCAATAGCCCCTTTGAGAAGGGTAGTCACTCGGATACTACTTGTTGTTCGCCTAGGAGCCTGAGCATTTGTCCAACGTCGTTGGTCGGTAGCTTACAGTTGTGATTGGTACAGACGTGAGCAGTAGCTTTGTCATTCATAATGTCCATGAACTTGGAGAATGGAGCAAGACTGTCTAGCTGTTTCGAAACTTCTCCACCCGCCCTGAGAAGGACCACTGTGGACGGCAGGAATCTCTCTCTCAAGGACCGCAACATAACCATTGTATCCTCACCATTCGTTTCCCCGGCTATTACAATCTCATGAGACGGTCCTAGTGCGTAGTCTAGCGCAACTAACATGAAGGAATATGCTGTCTGCATTCTTGAGATCTCATGGGAGAATGCCTTCCCAATCA
>JBHLPB010000170.1:0-5762 GCA_048939905.1 Promethearchaeota archaeon | reverse complement strand
TCGTCATGGTATTTGCACCACTGCTGATATCGCCTTTCATGCTGGCCTTTGAGGTATCTCTCATCGGCCAGGCAGTTGTATATACAGTGATTGCGCTGATGGTCCTCTCGACAATCTGGCTTTCGAACTTTCTCACGGCGATTATTCAAGCTAGACTTGGCGACTCTTCACGTGGAAACGACATTGCCAAGGCTCTCTCAGTGGTGGTCGCACTCATAGTCATCATTCCGATGTATGGTCTGATGTTCTTCATGCCACAGTTGTCTGATATTCTTGGAATGAACGCATTCCTAGTGATGCCTTTCACCTGGCCAGCGGACTTGGTGAGCTGGATTGCCATCACGTTCAATGGGATCGGCCTAACCGGGTCTCAGATACTTGCCTTTGGTGCAATCCTACAACTCGATATGCTGACGAGTGCACTGCTGATGGCAGCCTTTGGACTGGCATTCGTGCCTATTGCAATTGGAGCAGCTGACAGAGTCTTCACAATAAGTGCTGGAGTGAGGACTGAAACCGTCACCACCGTTGGCCGCGAGAACGTCTTTCTCAGAGGTATCCGAAGTGTGGCAAAGGGACCATTTGGAGCACTCACGATTGTGAGTCTAAAGGACTTTGGCAGGAAGGCACAGAATCTCTCCAAGATCTTCTATGGTGTAGTTCTGGCCATTATACTGCCAATCCTAATCCAACAGATGACAATAATGGAGGGAGAGGTGTTTGAGGCTGCAGAGATCCTACCCATGATTAGCATCATGATTGGCGTAGTAGGTGTCTTCCCATTTGCTGGTACAGGTTTCCTTGAGTCTAAGGATCAGCTCTGGATCATTCGGAGCGCTCCAAAGGGAGCCTCGCGCTTCATGAGGGCACGCGTTGCAACAGGGTTCATGATGGCTATTCCTCTCAGCCTCGCACCAGCCATTGCCATGGCCATCCTGTTCAATCTTACTCTTCTTGCAGGCCTCCAGATTTTCTGCGCGGCGTACGTTACGGTCTGTGGCTCAGTCATGGTTAGCATGGGGGTCACTGCTCAGAACCCTAACTACGAGGACACGAAGTCAGCCGCGCATCAGACGGTCCTCATAACCTCTATGATGCTGGTCCAGTTCACACTAATCGGACCTCTATTTGCAGCGATATTCCTAGACATAGGACTTGGCTTCAATATCTTCCACTTCATGGAGAGCATCTTTGGTCTAAGTGGTTTCATGATGGTAGAGCTGGTACTTGGACCGACCGTGCTACTCCTCGTGGGTGGTCTAATGCTGCGTCTCGGCATTAGGAGCCTTGGGAAGGTGGAGGTGTAGTGTCAGTGCGAAACAACGGCATCTCTATCCAGACTCAGGCATTGAACAAGACCTTTGGTCCGGTTCATGCAGTCAGGGATCTCAATCTGGAGGTGGCCTCGGGAGGTCGATTCGGCTTCCTGGGCCCCAACGGTGCAGGCAAGACCACCACGGTGCGCATACTGTCAGGGTTGATGAAGCCCACCAGTGGCTCCGCATCTGTGCTCGGCATGGACATACTATCTCATGCTGGCGAGATCAAGTCACTGACCGGGCTTCTCCCTGAAACGCCTGGGCTCTATTCCAAGTTATCGGCCGTAGAGTTCCTTGATTTCATCGGTGCACTGAACGGTCTTGAGGGTCCAATCCTTGATAGGCGAATTGACAGCCTACTCTCTATGCTGGGCCTAGAGGGACGTCAGGATGATATCTTGGATTCATACTCCAGTGGAATGAAGCAGAAGGTGCTTGTAGCATCTACGCTGCTCCATGAGCCCCGTCTTGTGTTTCTGGATGAGCCGACCTCTAGGCTAGACCCTAGTGCGGGGGCATTGGTGAAAGAACTGATTCTGGTGCTTGCAGAGGAAACTGAAACAACGTTCTTCATCTGCACTCATCAGACCTCTTTCGCAGAGGATGTCTGCGACGTCGTGGGGATAATCAATGACGGCTCATTGGTAATCGTTGATTCTCCAAGTGGTATTGTGGAGTCAACCGGGACCAGGGACCTCGAAGATGCATATCTGAAGATAGTTGGAGGTCAAGTGGAGAGGGGTAGATTGCTGGCTTGGAGGTGAAACAACTGATGGGGAGAGAGAGGTATCATACTACAAAGACTGACCATTCCTCACTCGCAGCTTGGTTCAGGCACCGTTTCAAGTCCACTGGACGACTGAAGGTAAGGTACCGAGCTGTGTGTCAGAGATGAACCTACCTGAGGAAGAATAGAATGAAATTGAATTCAAGCTGCAAATCTATCGTGATTGTAACCGTTCTAACCTTAGTCCTTCTACAACCCGTTTCATCCCAGTCAGGGCCGGTTCATACTTGCCCTGGCTACAATCCTTCAAGTGAAGGATACGGTCACATATCTGGCGTACCTTACCAGTGGCAGGAAATCAACGGCTTCTGCCACTGGTCCGCCCTCTCCATGGCTCTGCAATACGCTGGTGCGCCACTTGATCTTGGCAGCCTGTTTGCTGCCTCTGGCATCGGTTTCTCCGCATCCTACCTTCGATTCGAAGACTTGACAATGTTCCTCCCTGGAGCCTTTTTCAAGCAGATGGAGCCTCTCCCAGTTATTGCAGACATCTTCGGTCTGAACATCAGTATCTACTTTGATACGAACGAAGGCTTCGGCAGCATCTATGGTCAGGCCCTTAGCGGTTGGGGCATAGAGTTCACAGAGATCAACGGATGGACCGGCGCTCTTGAGCTTCTGAAGAAAACCATTGATGAGGGGTATCCCTTGGAAGTCTGGACTGACCCCTATCACCTTCCTCCAAGGGACTATGACATTGCTCGGGATCTTGGACTTGAGAGTGAGGAAACAGGCTCGGGGCATGCAGTTGTCATTGTGGGATACAACGATACAGCCAGCACGGTCGAGATTATGGACCCTGGTGTTGGCGCGGGGGGTATTGAGTTTGGATATCCAGATGATGGTCGTTGGTACTATGAAACGAACTACACCAACCTGAAAGATGCTTGGAGTCCGCTCGGATATGGTGCGGTCATTGTACGACCAAATGGGGCTGCCATTGGTGAGTTTGAAGAATCCCTTGTTTCGTATCTGCTGGACAGACTCCAAGGTGATAGGACATCTTACGCTGCTGGGTTCGAGAACGTGTTCTTCTGGAACTTTGGGGCTGATGCATATAGAGGACTTGCTCTAGACCTGACCCCGGCTGGAATCGCTGGCTTTCTAGACGAAGTAAGCACATCCAGTGAAACAAGATGTCGCTATCTGAAGGGCCTAAGCATGGAACTAGAGGGCTTCCTCGGCATTCAGTATCTCTCCTTCCGTGGGGCATTGGCGACATTGCCTTCTCTCCTGCCTGATTTGGATCTGGAAGCCTTCACTGACATTGGCAGGGAGTCGCTCTCCCATTTCGAGGCAATCAGTGACAATGCAACAATGGTGGACTATGACTATTCAGGAGGCAATACAATCCTGACTAAGACCTTTGATGATATCATTTCTGCCTATGAAACGTCAGGGAACTTGGAGGCTGCACTATCTCAGAATGAGCTGAAACTGAACGAGATACAGGACCATCTTCTGGCAATTGCTGATGCATGGACTGCTGCGGCAGCGGCCTTGGAGTCTGCATGCTATGGTGCTGTGGACGTTCTCACCCCTTTGATTGCAGCCGGAAGTACATGCGTGGTTGTCGTATTAGTAGTGTTTATGCGCCGAAGGAGGAGTAAATGATGCCAAAGGAACTACCAAGCAGCGCGCTTGCAGTGCTTCGGTGTCTTGCTAGGCATGGCCCAATGACGCCCAGAGAGATTAGTCGACGTTCAAAAATCCCTTCTCGTACAGTTACTGACGCACTTCGACGGCTTATGAAAGCAAAGTTGCTCGTCAGAGTGCCTGATCTGAGAGACATGAGATTGTGTCTCTATAGTCCCAATCGAGAAGTTCTGCGGAATCTGGTCAATGTGCACGGAATGGACTCAATGTTAGGAATGCAGCTAACACTGATACTGAGGGCATAGTTCTAATCGGCTGCAAAAGAAGATGTCAGCCCGGGGCGTTTCCCCCGGGCCTAGTGATGGGTGGTGTCCGACAAGATGTGTGCGGCTAGCTTCTCACCTTGACTATGAGAGCTGCGATGGCTATGACCCCAGCTGCACCGCCGCCGATCAGAAGCATTGTAGTGGTGTCCAGTGGATTGGCTTCAGTGGAGAGCACACCCAAAGTTGGGTCATAGTCAAGGGTTTCGTTACCGAAGTATTCGAATGCCAAGTAGATAGACTTACTCTCCTGATTCTGTTCTACATTGCCATGGGAAGCCCTCATCTGAACCTGGTGTGTGCCATTCCCAGTGAAGGCGTACTTGGCGCACTCCATGTAGGCGTCGCCAAACTCGAACCGGTAGCCTTGAGAGTCTTGACTAAAGTCGGCAGGCTCACCCGTTCCAGTGTTCTGACCATGTTCGCTCTCAGCGACGGTGAACTGAAAGACCAACAAGGAGTCTTCGTACATCCACTCCCATCCCTCCAGAGAGAAGTCAAACTTCATCTGGTTCGAGTTGGTTAGGTTAATGTGGACGCGAATCTCAATCTCCAAGTCCATGGAGCTAGGCATTTCCGCCAGGACTGTGGTCACTGGCGGACTGAATGTTTCTGAGTTCGTGAAGTTGAAGTGAACTGCTGTGACGACTTCACCTTCCTGTTCAGTGATGAACCCGCTGAAGTCCCAGTCAGTTGCCGGAAGTGTGTAGGGGTCTCCGTATCTGTGATCGACACCTGCATCATATACACCATTGTCATTCGTATCGTTGGCTTCGAATATGTTGCTGAATAGAACATGGTAGTCGGCGCCTGGAGTTGTGTCATTCTCATCCCAGAAGTGGAAGTGGGGCACCTGATTGTAGGCACTCACCTTCACACCTATGGCATCAGTAGTGAGGCTCACAACTCCGTTGGCGTGCTGGTACTCGATTCCAGAGCTCTGTGCGGCGACAAAAGGCACGGATGCCAAGAGGGCGGCCAGAGCAAATGTGACAATCATTGCTTTGCGCGTTGTGATCATTGAATCACCAAGATAGTTTCCATCAAATAGGGATATAATAGTTCCATTCTACTTCTATGGAAATAGGGCTTCTAGAGTACTCGAACTGACTTCTGTTGGTTCCGGTGCCTGTCACAACCCTTGAAAGGGAAATAGGTGACATTCTCGTGCATTTACAGCCTAATGGAGGCACATGACTTGGACACCGGCCTGCAGAATAGACATGCTGTAGTAACGGGATCATCTGGTGGAATTGGACTCGAGGTTACTCGAGTATTCCTCGAAGAAGGCGCCAGAGTTACAGCTACCTACAGAACATCAGAGAGGGGACTCGTTGACCTTCAGAAGAAGTGGCAGGATGCATTGACACTCAGCCGGGTTGATGTGCGCAGTGAGTCTGAGATTGAGAATCTGTTTCTTGACGCAGGCAAGAACTACGGGAGAGCAGACATACTCGTGGCAAATGCCGGAATAGCCAACCATGAAGGAACGGCGGTACATGCGATGAGCCTTGACCAGTGGGAGAATACTCTGGCAGTAAATCTTACAGGTTCGTTTCTCTGCGTCAAGCATTTCTTTGCCAACCTTGAGAGGCATCCCGGAGAATCTGCCTCCGTGATTCTAGTTGGCTCTACTGCTGGCTTCTTCGGAGAGGCATGGTATTGTGACTACTCAACTTCGAAAGCAGGCCTCCACGGTCTCATGATGAGCCTGAAGAATGAGATTGTTCATCTTTC
>JBHLPB010000169.1:0-5837 GCA_048939905.1 Promethearchaeota archaeon | reverse complement strand
TTACACACAGCAAACGAGTAATAAAGACTCATGGTCGTGACTCTTCACAAGCCTTATAGCAGGTGCCAAGAAACAACCAGGTTGTGGGAGTGTCTGACTTTGCAAGCTAGGAAGTTGGCCGAGAATCTGTATGAAATCCCAAAGGGTACAATCGACTGCATGACGGTGCCAGTGAAGATTTTTGCTTCTGACGCTCTTCTCCGGAAGATGAAACAGGACAAGACCTTCGTGCAGGGTACAAACGTAGCTTGTCTACCTGGCATCTACTCTCACAGCACCATTCTGCCAGATGGACACCAAGGTTACGGATTCCCAATTGGTGGTGTGGCCGCAACGGATTATGAGAATGGCGTGATATCTCCAGGAGGTGTTGGTTATGACATCAACTGTGGAGTACGGGTCCTAGCAACGAATCTTGACGAGAAGGATGTACGACCTAAAATCAGGGCACTTATCGATCGACTCTTTGACGAGGTCCCTACCGGTGTTGGCCGAAGAGGAAAGATATCACTTCATGGACCAAGAGGCGTTGACGAAGTTCTCAACAGGGGTGCAGAATGGGCTGTTGAGCAAGGATACGGATGGGAAGAGGACTTGGCACACATCGAAGCGGGAGGTAAGATTGAGCTCGCTGATGCTTCAAAGGTGTCGCCACATGCCAAGAAGAGAGGGGAGGGACAGGTTGGAACACTGGGTTCCGGAAACCACTTCCTTGAGATTCAGACGGTTGATGCAATCTACGACGAAGTGGCTGCTAAGGCCATGGGTATTGAAAGGACAGGTCAAGTCACGGTCATGATACACAGTGGTTCAAGAGGGTTGGGACACCAGGTCTGTGGTGACTACATCAAGACAATGACACAGGCGATGAGAAAGTACAATGTTCAGGTTCCGGACAGAGAACTATGTAGCGCACCGACGACCTCCCCAGAGGGACAAGCGTATCTAGGAGCTATGAGTGCAGCCGCGAACTATGCGTGGGCGAATAGACAGGCCATGATGCATTGGACCAGAGAAACCTTCTCCAAGATAATGGGCCAATCAGTAGAGGACTTGGGGATGCAGCTGATCTACGACGTTGCTCATAATATGGGCAAGGTCGAGGAACACGATATTGAAGGGAAGAGGACTAAAGTCGTCGTTCATCGCAAAGGGGCCACTAGGGCGTTCCCAGCTGGACATCCCGAGACTCCCACTGAATACAAGGATATAGGACAACCAGTGTTGATTCCAGGTACGATGGGGACAGCGTCCTACATCTTGGTGGGAAATCCGAAGAGCATGGAACTGACATTTGGTTCAACAGCACACGGAGCGGGCCGGTTCATGAGTAGGACCAGAGCAAAGAAGCAGTTCTTTGGAAAGGAGGTCCAGAGCCGCCTCGCAAGTGAGGGCATTATCGTGAAATCACCCAAGGCCATCGTTATTGCAGAAGAGGCACCAGGTGCCTACAAGGATGTTGACGAGGTCGTCAGGGTCTCTGATGCCGTCGGTATTGCCACTAAGGCTGTCAGACTACGACCCATTGGAGTCATCAAGGGGTAGGCTGGAAGACCGTTCCTTCGAAGCGATGTCAGCTAGCACTAGAGCGATTCCCACAAGTATGACGCCAAATGCCAACAAGGTGAGAGGTGCTGGGATTTCTTGCAAGAAGACTGCTGCAAGTAGGGTCGCTCCAATCGGCTCACCAAGCACAGCAGATGATACTACATACGCGGGTACCAGAGTCAGAAGATAGTTGTTCACAGAATGTCCTAGCGCTGTCGGAAAGATGGCGAGGGCAATGAAGATGAGAATCTCGCGTGGGTCAAGGACCAAGACATTCAGACCAAGGGCGATGCAGAGAGGTAGTGTTGCAGCAGCAGCGACAAGATAAATCACTGATGTGTATACAGTGATTGGTAGCCCTCTTGCGTACCTCCGCCCGCCGATGAAGTAGATGGCCAAGAATAATGCGCTTGAGAGTGATAGAAGATCACCGGTAAGGGCACCAGCACCGACAGACGAAAGGTCATTCCACGCCAAGAGAACAGCTCCGGTCACAGCGACGCCCACACCAATCCATGACCTTCGACGAAGGGCCTCGCCCAGGACTAGTGTCGAGAGAAATGCTGTGAAGATTGGAGACGTATTGACAAGAACCACACTGGCAGCAACCGTCGTCATTACCAACGACGTGAACCAAGTCGAGAAGTGTATGGAAAGGACAATCCCAATAAGGACAAGCCACCCCCATGTACGTTTCAGCTGCTTGCCACGATAGGCCCTGTAGTCGCCACGGACGAGGCCTATGGTTGCCATGACGATGGAACCGTAGAGTGTTCTCCAGAAGACGATTACGAGAGACGGAGAACCGCTGTATCTTATCAGAATGCTAGCACTCGAAACCATGGTAACTGAGAGGATTAGAAGCAGCACGACTCTGGGACTACCTACCTCCTCATCCAACAGTGGACGCATGGCTCTATCCCTTCTGCTCGGAAATCAATGACCCACACGCCACACACCGGACATTGGTGTCAGTCTTCTCTGTTACTTGAGAATCGCACTTAGAGCATTCTGCAACACTAAGGCTCTTCAAATCGATTTCTGAGAGCCTTTTCGATACCTCCTCAAGCTCATCGTACATTAACAGAACTTTGCCATCTGCGCCAAGCACCATCCGAGACAGCTTCTCACTGCTCGTGTGTTGAAACAGAAGAACAGGCTTCTGAAGCTCAATCGCCAGCATAATCTCCATGCCAACACCATGTGATGGACTCGAAACCTCTGCAATCAAGAAGTCACAGGACTTGACGTTATGAACATCCCGTCTGTAAATCTCTTCTGCTGGGGCTGGAGGAAGGAATTGCGGCGCAAACACATCAATTTCGAGTTCTTCCAGCGTGCTGACAACAAGGCGATAGAACTCGTCCTTTCTTTTGTGTTGGTGGATTATCGGACCGGACATGTATGCTAAGACCATTTCTCTGCCTCTGCGCTTTCAATCAAGGTCGTTCATTTATCTGGTTCAACGGATGATGGTTGTTTGCTCAGCTCTGAGATGGACGGTATTGTCCCGTCATCTTCGACTTCCTCTATTCTCCCAGATCGACCAAGGGAAAGCTGCATTTTACCACGCCAATCCTTCGCCCATCCATCCAGTAACTTGATGACCATCCCAACCGAGAGATTGCTGCCCTCACCAAAACCCCATAGACTCATTATGGCCGTATCGCCAACCTCATCGGCAACCAAGACTTCTGTCAACTGTGTCTTCCGACCGCCTCTTGTCTGAACTATGCGAGGTGGAGCAATGGATACAACTCGTAGTACAATTTCTGAGACATTCTTGCCGACCTCAACTTCGCTGAGTTTCAAGTCTCCACCTCTTCTTGTTCCATGCTTACTTGACTGCTTTTAATGAGAAACACCTGCAAATCAGTCTTCCGCGACATGTGGCAAAGCGAAGTCCTGTTCTGAGATACTGGGTTCGATGACACGTCTAGGAGTCGTCGGGCTCATCTTGAGAGGCCCTTTGCGCTAGTATCGCATCAATCTCACTTATGGCCTCCAAATCGACCGCGCCTAGCTCATCAGTCTCTGTGGGCCCATCTTCCAACTTATCTATCTCACCCAAGATCATAGAGAGCTCTCTCATGGAATCCTCATCGAGTTCTGGTTCAGTATCGGTCTCTCCGTTGACAAGGACTACTTCGTCGCTGGACAACGCCTCAAGAGCTGTGTCCAACTCCTCCAGGGAAACCTTCTCGATTTCAGCAGTGACACTTTCATCCGCCTCGAGGGCTTCGAAGATGAGTTCGATTGCCATCTTCCTGCCGCCTTCCTCTACTGAGACTACTTCAAGTTCTGTTGGCACTTCTTCGGTACTCACAGTAGGATGTTCGGCAACCTCCTCAGCCGGACCTACAGCATCAATGATCGTAGGTTCTGGTTCTTCAGCTTCCACAACCAAGTCCAATGGTTCTGATTCTGTGACTTCTGCTGGTTCAACAGCAATGTCGAATTCGACCACTTCTTCATGAGCTTCTGCAGAAATCTGTTCCATTTCTTCGAAGGCATCTGATGCAATCTCGTCCTCAGCCACTATTTCTTCAGAGCCAAAGAAAATCGCCTCTACGGAGTCTTCAACCTCCTCGAGTACCTCCTCAACTACTTCGTAGTCATCTGCATCTTCTATGACGTTGCCAAACTCGTCAACAAGAACCTCTTCGACAACTTCGATTGTTTCAAACTCCTCCTCGAGTTCTTCTTCCTCCTTGTCACGAGCCATCGCATCCACTTCTGCAATGGCCTCTTCAGTGGCCTGATCAGTGAAGCGTAGCAGCTGAGATGTTGGTAGGTCGGGTAGAGCAACACCAACGTATGTCGCTGCGGCATTCATCAGGATTCGTAGCATCTCGTCTCGGCGACCCTTGTCGATGGCCACCATAGGATAGGTGGGGACTCCGAGAATCTTCTGGACGACATCCGGCTTCATGACATTGGGTTTGTCCTGTTTGTTGGCGATGGCAAAGAGTGGGACCTTTGGGGCATCACGTCTTATGAGTTTGAGAATGTCCTTGCTTATGATGACGTTACGCAGTGAAGAATCGCACACAAGGAATATGACGTCGGCTCCATGGAAATAGAAGCGCCACAGCTTTCTGAATCGCTCCTGGCCCGCAAAATCCCAGAGAACTAGGGAATAGTTGCCGAAGCGAATGTTCTCGACAGTTTCGAGATTCAGCGCGATAGTTGGTACATATTGGGTTGGAGGTGTATCTCCAAGAAGAAGGTGAAGGGTCGTGGTCTTTCCGACGCCACCCTCTCCAACAAGTGCAATCTTGAGCTTCGTGACTATGGATGCCTCGATGACATCATCATAGTTGTCAATCACACTCTTGATGCCTGACTTCCTAATCCTCTTTCGTATCTTCGATGCGCCGTCCTTCAGCTTCTCTGCGATTACCCTATCATCTTCTCCAGCATCAGTCACATAGACGAGGAGTACATCGGCAATGACCTCTCTGCCCATGAACTTGTCATCGTCAATTATCAGTGGGAGCTCAGTAAAATCGTTCTCCGAGGCAGTTTGAATCTCACTTCGAGTGGCAAGGAACTCCTCGACTTCCTCCCATGGAACCTCAATGGGCCAATAGGAGGATGAGGCGAGAAGATCGCCCGTAGATGTACGAATCAGATACGTGGAGATTATCAACCGTGACTCACCGTCAGGTATTCGCAGTCAATTTGAACCATTCGAAGCTATTTACAGCATTCTAAGGCGGCATGAGTAGGCAAAATCACCATATGAGACAATCTGCGATGGGGCATATTCTGTGTCTTACAAGGAGATATTTGGACACAGAGGTCCGCTTACGCGGCCCTCCGCATCCGTCGGGCCTTCAAGCCGAACGCACGCAGAAATCAGTTTGCGCAAGTATTGTTTGCAAGGGGATTCATCCCCTCGGAAGCATACGCTCCGAGAGTCCAATGCTAGAACTCGTAATAGGGACCGTGTGTTGCGAATGCGAGTTCTGTGACGGGGAAGTCGTGCGTCCTGCCCTTCACGAAGGCTGCCCACCCCCGACCGGGGGTATGCAGAAAGCTGACTGCCGGGACAACATAAGAAGCTTTCTGGTTTCCGAAAATACGAATGGCCACCTCATTCACTGTTAGAGCGGTCAAAAAAGGCCCTAGTGCGCAAATGGAGGCTCCAATGGGCAGAGTATCAAGCTACTGCAGACGAATGCGGAAGCAGACCATCTCTAACGTGGGAAGTTGTCCCTCAACAGTCGAAGGTGGTTGTGAACCATCTCCATAGCCTTGGGATCGTCAGGAGTCTTCTCCAAATC
>JBHLPB010000168.1:0-5846 GCA_048939905.1 Promethearchaeota archaeon | reverse complement strand
TCATCCACAGTTGTAGGACTCAACACTAGAGGTTATCACGGATTGTTGATGTCATCACTCAGTCCTCCAGTCGACAGATGGCTTAACCTTTCTCGCTTGGACGAGGTGGTCGCTACGTCCCAGGGAGAATTCAATCTGGCCACAGAGCAGACAGTCAAGGGAGTAGTGAATAGAGGGTACAGGATGCTCAAGCAGTTTGAACTGAACCCACTACCCCAAATGACGTATGAAGCCGATGGCGTGACTTTGGTTAAGACAGTGTTCATGGGGTATCGACGTAATCTGACTGTCGTGAACTACGAGGTCAAGAACTCAGATGAGACTGTCCTGACGGTGACACCGGTTCAGACCTGCCGCACAATTCATGCTCGTCCAGAGAGGCTTGATTTCACACCAGAAGTTGAGGCGATTGATGACAACTCATACTTCTCCTTTGACGATCGACCGAATAGCCCCTGGATGATCTCATACACTCCTGACGCAGAGTTTACACCCTCTGAGGTTCGTCCTTCTGAGGCTCAGGTGTATCGTAGAGAGAAGGAGATGGGACTGCCTCATCTGGAGGAGTTGTATATCCCGGGTGTCTTTCACACGACACTTGAGCCCGGCGAGCACTTTCTCTCTTTCCTGTTCGCAGTCGGTCCCACAAGAAAGCAGTTGCGATCCAAACTGGGGAGTCTGGCGAAGGCAGAGAGAAAGGACTTCGCAAGACTGAGATTCGAGGAACTACGACGGAGAAAGGTGCTGAACGATAGAGCTTACTCAATGTCACCGAAGGTACGCGACGAGGACATAGAATGGCTTGTAATGAACGCTGACTCCTTCATTGTGGACCGTGCCTCCACTGGGATGAGGTCTGTCATAGCAGGATACCACCAGCTAGCGGATATCGGGCTGGATGCTCTAATCTCTCTTCCTGGTCTTACAATGTCAATCGGGAGATTTCAAGATGCTCGTGCTATCCTGACCACGTATGCGAGACACTCAAGATATGGTCTAGTGGCAAACGATTTTCCTGACAAAGGGATACAACCCGAGTATGACTCGGTGGATGCTTCGCTCTGGTATATCATGGGGGTCCACAAGTATATCCAAGCGACTAGTGATTCCGAGTTTCTGAGAGGCATCATTTGGGACACGATGGAGTCAGCCATCGCCGCCTTCAGGATTGGCACGAAATACAATATCCACGAAGATCACGACGGCCTAATCTACTCTGGAATTGAGGGTATCGAGGTTTCTTGGATGAACGAGAGAGTTGGCAATTGGATTGCTACACCTCGAGTCGGGAAGTGTGTAGAAACTAACGCCTTATGGTACAACTCTCTCATGGCAATGGCTGATATGTCTGAACTCCTTGGGCGAGATCCCTATGAATTTCGTGCAGTGGCTTCCTGGATAAGGGAGGCCTTCGTACAGACTTTCTTTGACGAGAAGCTCGGATACCTCTATGACTTCGTTACAGATACTGAGAATGACGCCTCAATTCGACCTAACCAGATCTTCGCAATCGGCCTGCCGTTTCCACTACTTGACCACAAGGACGCAATGTCAGTTCTCAAGACTGTGACAAAGGAGCTGCTCACTCCCTTTGGATTGAGGACGTTGTCTCCGCAGGATGCACGCTACGCTCGAGCAAACACAGGTGGACCGCGCAGCAGGGCGGATGCCGCATTCAACGGCACTGTGCATCCGTGGCTGATCGGCCCATACATCTCTGCATTTCTTTCGCTCATGGGACGAACCCCTGACAACAAGGCGCATGCAGAAACCGAGTTCTTCCGGCCAGTGTTGGGTTCAGTTAGAAGAGGTGCATTGGGTACAGTATCTGGAATGTATGATGGTTCGAAGCCACACCGTGATAGGGGCTGTGTTTCAAGAGCACGCAATGTCGCAGAACTCCTCAGAGTATATTTCGAGGAGCTGTGAGATTCGAGACTAGTTGAGTGAAGCCGATGGAAACGGACTCAGGACTGCACAGGATAGAGGTGCCAACTCCATTCCCAGTCGGTGACGTCAACTGCTACCTTATAGAGGGAAAACCTCTCACACTCATCGACACAGGCCCCAGAACAGAGGATGCGTACGCAAGTCTCGCCGCAGGGATTAGAAAGGCTGGTTACTCCCCTCACGACATAGGGCAAATCGTATTGACGCATGGTCACGTAGATCATACGGGGTTGGCGGCTACAATCAGGAGGGAGAGGATTGCCCAAGTCGGGAAGCCGCCTCAGATTTTCATTCACTCAGCTGACGGAGAGCGTGTGGCTACGTATGAAGACTTCATGAAATATCGTGTTGGCTCCTACCTAGGAATGATCATGATGGGCGGGGTTCCGCATGACGAGCAACCTCGCATCCCTAGGCAGGCATTGACTGATTTCTACCTTAGATTTGGGGAATCTGTTCCGGACGTCACCTTGCTGGAAGAGGGTGACACACTTTCCACAGGAATCGGGATTCTCGAAACTCTGTGGACTCCGGGTCATTCAAAGGGCTCAAGCTGTTTTCTCTGCAAGGAATCAGGGTTAATGTTCAGTGGCGACCACCTTCTTGCTACGATCAGCTCAAACCCAAGTCTTGACTATGAAGAACAGGACCACATACCTATGCTTACATACTTCGACTCTCTCTCGAAAATAAAGGAACACACGGGATTACTCGCTCTACCCGGACACCGCGACCCCATTAGTGATGTTTCTTCTAGAATTCGAGGACTGAGGAAAGAGTACAGAGAGAAGTTTGACCAGATGAGGACATTCCTCACGCAAGAACCACAGACTCTCTATAGATTGTCAAGGCTGCTCTATGGCGACTATGATCAATCCTCTTTGGTCCTCGCCCTAGCAGAAACATATGATGTTCTCAAGATTCTGTCAAGAGATGGAGAGGCGAAAGTTGAACCTCTTGACGGCGTTGTCAGAGCCCGGGCTCCATGACTCGAGCATATGTATGACTCATCCAATATACCTTAATATGCTCTCAAACTCAGGTATGAACGCAGTTTGTCGGTTTTTCCATCAGAGGTAACTAGGATTGTTACCGTGATGAACGCGCCACATGAGCTATTGCATCGCCCTCAACTGACTATAGCCACCAACAACTGTTGGATTCTGAGGCAGGAGTCTATGTGCACGCCCAGTAGTTGGAGGTTGCATGCTTAGGTCATGGCGAGGAGATTAACACAATGAAAGAAGGAAAGACTGTTCTTGTCGTCGCCGTACTTCTTCTCAGTTTCTCGTGGGGATTCTCCACAGTTGGTATTGCGACAGCGCAAGATATGAATGATCCAGTCTTGGCAGTGGGTTGGCAAGTTGTCAACACGACTGAGGACATCAGCCATCAGGAGCAACAGTCCGAGTGGTTGTTTGGACCTCAGCCTGTAGTCTGGATAGGCTATGCCAGTGATTGGACATGGAATGGAACGAAGACTAGCGAGTACGACTTTCAGGTCAACCCAAGTGACCAACTGTTGGTCAACATAAGCATCCCATGGGAGTTTATTGAGGCGGGGACCGTGCTGGATTCCGTGGCTTTCTGGGGCGAAATGAGAGGAGTCCGCTATGCAGTCTTCGGCATGGAATACAATGTGTCAGCCGATGCGTGGAACCATCTGAGCCTCTCCTACCAAGCAGGAGACGTGGCCATGCCGGCGGCCAACTTCATGACTCTACACACAGAATACTGTACGTACGTGAACGATACACTCAGCCACAAGTACAAGATTGAGTTTGCCATTTCGTTCACAAATGCCGAGATTGGAGTGTTCAAGACTGGAATGCACGTCCTTGACACTGACGGGAATCCTGTTTCGCCATCGTGGTTGGCGCGTGTCGAGTCAGGAACCTTTGAAACACCGCCCATCGGTGTCGGCGCACCAGTTACAGCAGCCGATTTTGTGTTTCCAAGGTACTACTACGCAGAGATTACAGATTCTGAAGGTGACATTCTACACTATGTGAAAGATGACGAATTCACTTTCAGAATGCTTTCGAACTATCCCTTTGGTGAGGTACTGGTTCCGTTCTGCGTTCTCACTTGGGATGATCACTACACTTTGAACGAGAGCTGGGTCATCAAGGACGACATCTGGAAACTCCTATCGACTGAAACCGTCTTTGACGAGATGCCTTTACTACTCTTCTTCCAGTACAACAGCACTGGGCAGTATCTCGTGGGAGGGCATCTCACAAATGTGGTCTGGAACTGGAACTGGGTCCTGCGAATGTGGCTTGTCACCTATGACATAGTCCTTGACTATGACATAGACGTCGGAAGGTTCTACAATCTCTTGGCTATGGGTGAGAGAATGGGTGGTTCTGAATTGTACTGGACTGGCCACTTCACCGAATACGTCGACATGCATCCCGACCCATACATTGAGGGTGCGATTGTTGAGCCTATTCCATACTTCTGGACTGTCAGAGATGCTAATGGACGTCAATTGACTCCTCGAAGTGAAATCGAGCGCAAGAACACAGTCCAAATGGCATATCGACAGCCTTTCGTCGAAGCGTTTGTCAGGAATCCAATGGGAGACATTGTCGAGAGAGCCATGCCGGGCCAAGTCTTCAACATCACCTTGGATGTGCACGCTCCAGGAGAGCTAATCAATGGCACTACAGCTATCTTCGTGAATGAAACGAACGTTTGGGTTCCTGAAGTTTCAAACTTCGTTGACATTGATACCTACTATGTGAACCGGACGTTACTCAACGTTGCGATATCGTTCGTGGGCTACGGTTCTGGATATAATGCGACCCACTCATGGGACTATGTGATTGTCCATATCATTCAGGTTGACTTCGTGGCACAAGTCATGGATGATATGTCGATCAAGTACACAGAATACTCATCGAGCTCTGACATTGCCACAGCGGCAACTAACTCAACAGAGTACTACTTTGACATGGTCGACAGTCTAGATTGGAGCATCAATATCGGCCCTGAACTCACAACGCTGCAGCTTGGTCTGAGCCTCACTGGTGCGGCACCAGATGCCGTAATCAATCAAGTTGCATCGCAGGCCGAATGGTGGGAAGACTACGCAGTAAACGCGTCTCTGGCCGGACAGAACAATTTCACCGTCTATCATGATCCTGCCTACAGCAAGTCGGTAGTTGAGAAGTTCGACGAGGAAATCATCTGGAGCCCTGCAAGGCTAGTCTTTGGTGATATTCCCATCTGGGAAGAGCCGCTGTGGACTGTCACAGAAGAAGGGGCCTTGGATCTCGACGGCAACATGTTCACGACTGAAGACCAGTACTTCGTCAGACGGACTGGTTCTTGGGAACACTGGGGCAACACCACAGTCGAAGGGATGGGTGTAACTGTCATCTTCGATCCGACGCCTGGACGTGATGGTGACGAGTTCTGGTCAGAGTCTTGGCAGGGCGTCGTAAAGACCATCATAAACTACTCGGCAAGTGAGGAGTTCTACTGGTATCATGCATACAACTGGTCCCTGGTTGGAGTAGATGCCATGGATTCGATAATGGACACACTCTGGGCGGACTATGATGGAGACATACCTAGCCCCGGCTACGAGTGGATAGCATGGACTAGCAAGAACAGGACTGACATACACACCACGATACCAGAACTAGAATCAGGAGTCTGGAGGAATACCTGGTTTGCCTGGGGAACCCGGCAAACATTCAGAGTGTCAGCAACTGAATCTCGACGAGAGTTCGCCCGGTTTCGAGCGAGCTACGCAGGTCTCTTGATCTTCAACGACGTGATGGAAGGAGGCGCTGAAGACGCACCCGACTTCAGAATCGTTGGAGGCCAAGTAGTCACAGATGAGGTCACTCACTTCGTTCTGATTGACACTGTGGAATCCGTAG
>JBHLPB010000167.1:0-5874 GCA_048939905.1 Promethearchaeota archaeon | reverse complement strand
GTCCAGGATGCTCAAGCTATGCTATTCTCTGACAGGACCACTATTGTCATTGCTCACCGTCTCACCACAATTGCGAACGCCTCAAGGGTCATTGTGTTTCAGGATGGGGAGATTATTGAGGATGGAACACATGAAGAGCTGCTAGCGCTAAATGGCACATTCAAGTCACTCTACGATACATACTATGCTCATCAAGGATTTGAAGAGCTCACTGAGGAGACCGCTCGTGCCGCAATGGAGGAAGCTGCCAAGGCCGGCTTGGAGCTAGATTCTGCGCCTGTCCAAGAAGCTATGGGAGTGGGCACGGGGATGCTGGCCCGAATGAGCGGACACGGTCCCCCTAACCCTGAAATGATGCGGAAGATGATGGATCAAATGACTCCAGAGATGCAGGAGGAAATGCTGAAACGCATCGAAAGTCTACCCCCTGAGATGCGTGAGCGCATTGACAAGATGAGAAAGATGCGTGTAGAAGCAGAGTCCACATCAGGTGGAAGTGACTAGACGAGTCGAGTCAGAAGTGCTCAATTCCCTTCGCCGCAGTTATTGAAGCTCCCAGGAGCAAATACCCCTCGGTCCCCAATAGCCGTCCAAACGGCTCGAGAGGTGAGAATCCGACGAAGCACCAGGCGGCGATGCGTACGAAGACTAGAGCAAGCGTCAGTAATGCAAGGAATATTGGCCCTGCAAGTTTCCCTTCGCGGAAGATCCAGAGGACGAACGCAAGTGCACACATCACTGATCCCAACCCAATTGTCAAGGGCGCGGTTGCCAAGATTTCTACGGGATTCCGCATTGGAGAAGCAATAACCACGACCGAGGCCACCACGACCACGAACACAGTAGGAACCGCAATCAGAATCCCCACCAGCTTCGTGTCGCTGGTTACACCTAGAGCATTGTTTGAGGATCTCAAATACCCTAGGACCCCCAACGCCCAAAGGAGTAATCCTGGCAATTGAATCAGTCCAATTATGAAGTGAAATGACTCGCTTCCTTCCAGCGCTCCGACAAGACTCGCAGCTACCTCGGATATGGCAAAGAGAACCAGACCTAGAGAGAAGAAGACATTCATCTGGTTGAACCTGTCTTCTTTTGCGAGGCTTTCACGGCCGAAATGAAGTAGTCCAACTAGTCCTATTAGGAACGCAGTGACCGGTGCAAGGATTGCACCAGATAGGTCGAGTAGAACGAACTCTCCCCAAGACCAAAGCAGCAGAAACAGTACGAGGACGAGGAATCCCACAACTAGGTAAGGGATTGTACTGTATCGTCCTCGTAGTGACACTTCTCCAAGTCTCCTGCACGTGGGTTGGAGTCCACTCCCCCTTGATTTGTCTGTTTTGCTTATCAATGAATTCCGGAAGTCTACTATTACTTCACTTCCAGCGTTTCCCAGTGAATATCATAGGCCGTATGTGGGAATCGCTTCTCCACTTGGTTCCTCGTCTTGACGAGGATGCTGTTGACAGGGCTCGAACCCATCAGGGAACTGAGCCGGTGTACAAACTCAAGGAACAGTGCTCCGAATCCTTCACTGATTGACTGTGGTGTGATGCTACCTCTGATTGTTGCCGAGATTAGAGAACTCTTGACCTCAACGTCTATTCCTTCTTCAAGTCCCACGAATACTAGCCATGAATGAGCTTCTTCCATCTCGTTTCTAGCTTTCAAGAAGACTCCTCTCGTAGGTTTCACTCCTAGAATGGTTGCACATCTGCTGAGTAGCTCTTGGAGCACTGAGGTGTACAAAACCATCGTGGCTTGGGAGGGCGAAACCCTCTCGACGGTTCTTCGGTGTGCAAGGACTGCAATATCGTCCAAGAATCGCTTTAGGTCTGCAGTCTTCACACGCTCTGCAGCAATAGAGAGAGGTGTCTGACCATCTAGCTCACTCAGTGCCTTTGCAGTGTCAGGGGATATCCCATCCACCTCTTCCTTGGGATGTGATAGAGACGTCGTCTGATAGATATCGTCAGGTTTCGCTGATTCGGTGATAGAGATGGCCTTCTCCCAATATGCCTCAGCAGCCATGTTCATTGCGAGCTCCAACGGGACCTCGAGAAACTCTGCCGCTTCCTGAACTGTGCATTTCTCTGGAATGAGTTTCAGAAATGAAATCACATCTGGTCTTGAAGTATAGAATTCCCAATGGTCTTTTAGTTCGATTTGAGTCTCTGGAGTTATCTGCTCTCTGACGAACTCCTCGACAACATTACGCTCGAATCTTGTGTACACAGCCAAGTCTATTTCTACCCATCTCAACAGGGCGAACTGGTCCTCGAACGCATCCAAAAGACGCCTCATTCTAATCCTGACATCTTCTGTATCTTCCTTAGCTGCTACTGCACCAAGAGTCCATTCCCCAAACTCGACAATTATCTTATGATCAGTACCCTCAAACGCACGAGCCCTTGAGGTGACGGATGTGGTGGCCTCGTCAAAGAAAGAGGTCATCGCTACGAGAAATGAAGACAGAAGATCGGGGTCAAACTCAGACTCGACGAAGTCGTGGTGGTACATACAGACTCCTGTGTCCCGCTTGATGATGTAGACACTCTGAATCTGCATTTGTCTCTTTCCTCTCTTGCTCGACGACATGTATTCTCTGCAGTCTGCTTTCCTATGGCGAGTTGGCGGCAAACGTGGATAGTATCCTTTTGAGGATTCTAGTGAAACTGTAGGAGTCTGCCCGACATTTCACTAGGACTATAAGGATAAGAAATTGGTGTGGATGTATGAGTGAAGACTTGAGTGTGACATGTCCCTCGTGTGAAGAAGGAGTGCTAGACATCAAGTCGATTCTTTATAGTGTGCCCTACTTCAATGAGCTCGCCATGTTCACAATGACGTGCCCCAAGTGCAACTTCAGTCACAACGATGTCTTCTCAGCAGAGCAGAGGCCACCGATGAGATGGGTATTGAAAGTCAACAGCAAAGACCTCATACAGACCCGCGTAGTTCGATCTAGTTCTGGTACAATCAGGATGCCAGACTTCGGCATAGACATTGAACCTGGCCCAAATGCCGAGTCTTTCATCAGCAATGTCGAAGGGGTCCTGCAACGAGCAATCCCCGTGGTCGAGAGTGCCATTCGTTTCGCTGGGACCGATGACCAACGAAAACAAGGAACACGCGTCCTCGAGATGCTTCACAAGGCTGAGAAGGGAGAGATGACATTCACCGTTATCATCGAGGACCCCGCCGGAGTGAGTGCGATATTGCCTGACAATCTCAGCCTTGTCACGAGAGAAGAGTTGACTCAAGAGGAAGCCACACGACTGAAGGGTGCTCCAGCTTGGCTAGAAGTCGCTCGTCAAGACCTTGATGAGCGTAAGGGCTAAAAGGTCAATGCAAAGACTCCGACTAGCAATGGGCCGGTAGATTAGCCTGGTAGCATCGTCTGGCTTGCATCCAGAAGGTCGTGGGTTCAAATCCCACCCGGTCCACCATTTCTTCTTGTCCTTGAACCTAGTTGAACACATATCCAGCCTTCTCCCAAGCTTCACGCATCACAGGGTTACGCTTGAGAAACTCATCTACCGTCCTCTTTGGAACTTGGTTCAACGGGCATGAGAAATTCAGACATCTGGGGCAGATCTTGAATCTCAGTACAGTAAGCCAGGTGACTATACCAATGACAGCGAACAACAGAAAGATGAACTGTTGGCTAACAATCAAGAACGGGAGTGGAAAGCCGACAAAGACCCCTAGTGCAATGATGAACTGAATCTTGTGAGAGCGCGACATGGGACTTGGATTGTAGGGCCAGGTCTTGTAGAGTCCGTAGTTGGCGTAACAATGGAGAGTGTGACCTTGTCCTCCATCCTCGGCGTAGAATGGACAGTGACTGCAGAGAATCCTATTCTCCCAAAGCTCGAAGAACACGATCCAGTATGCGAAGTACGCCAGAATCCACCAACCCATTCCTCCAAAGTACATCCCTGCAATTGCGGGTATGAAGAACATGAAAGCACTCACGCCAAACATCAAGGTGTCTTTCTTGTGAATCTCGCAATGAATCTCGTACTTGAGATTGCAGTCGCCACATTCCTGTTTCGATTTCCAGATGCAGATGTTGAACGGATTCTTCTCTACAGCTTGTTCGTTGATCTTGGCTTCTTCTGACACTGTCCAACCATCCTCAATCCCGGCTCAAGTCGCCAGTCTTCTCTTCTATCCTGTCAAGTATCACAGAGCCGCAATAAGAGTAATGTGGGACATCCATGCTTTCTGCCTAGGAGCAAGAGTCCTTCTGGCGGGAGGAAGACATCCGGATGAATGAAGTAGCGCTCGAAACCATCAGAATGGCTCGAGAGAGAATTTCACGAGTTATCAAGAACACTCCACTTCGCCGTTCTAGGTACTTGAGTGACCTGTGTGGCGGAAACATCTTTCTCAAGTTGGAGAATCAGCAGTTGACCAACTCCTTCAAACTACGGGGGGCTCTTAACCGATTGAGTGTCCTGACGTCGGAAGAACGAGTTAGAGGTGCAGTGACCGCATCGTCTGGAAACCACGCACTAGGGGTCGCCTTTGCGGCAATGCACCTTCGAATCCCTGTTACGATTGTCGTCCCAACAGATGTTTCAGACTGGAAGATGAAGAGAATCCGGGGACAAAACATTGAAGTGATACGTGAGGGGGAGTTCGATGAAGTGGAGCAGAGGGCAAGAGGTATCGCCGACAAGCGCGGACTGACCTACATCTCCCCCTATAGTGACGTAGAAATCATCTCAGGACAAGGCACGATTGGTCTTGAAATCCTTGAAAGCATAGATGCGGTCGATGTAGTTACTGCTCCAGTGGGCGGTGGAGGGCTGATATCGGGGATTTCTGTCGCAATGAAGGCTCTCAGTCCAAGCACGAGTGTGGTTGGAGTTCAAGTAATCGGAGTTTCGACGATGCATGACTCATGGAGGGCAGGCAGAATCGTTCATCCAAAAGAGAATAGAACACTCGCTGATGGAATACTTGGTGGACTCGAAGACGGAGCTCTGACCTTCGACATCATAATGGACAAAGTAGACGATTTCCATCTTGTTCGCGAGGAAACAGTGAAACAGGCCATTCATCATCTTTGGAAACATGAGAACGAGATAGCCGAAGGGGCTGGTGCTATCGCGATAGGACCCATTCTGGAGGACCCTGACCGGTTTTCGGGGAAGTCTGTGGTCGCAGTGGTTAGCGGGGGCAACATCGATACAGTTGTCCTAGAGCAGATAGTCGGGGAATAGCTTTGATATGGGCAAGTACGCTGATGCCGGACAGTCCGAATGAGAAAGCACAACTGAACGTTTGAGCTATAAAACCTATCATAAGGTAACGCTTAAGAGGGGTTAATCTTGGCCTCGTATCTAATTCTCATAAGAACCTAGGCCGTTTTGCGGTCGTCTTCATTCAAAGGACCCTGCGCCTAGACCTATCAGATGGTGATTCGTGAAATGCAATTGTTTGAAACCTTCATTGACATGCTTCTAATCGAGAAGGTAATGATTGTACTCGTTATCGCGGCGGCGTTTGCCAGTCTCATATATGCATGGTGGCTCAGGAAGGGGGTACTTGAGCTCCCCAAAGGAACTGAGCAGATGCAGAAGGTGTGGAACGGTATCCGGGAGGGTGCTCTCTCGTACCTCAATAGACAGTTGAAGTCAATCCTCCCAATCTTGGCTGTACTGTCTTTCCTTCTCTTCTTCACTGTGTACGTGACAACGCCGGAGCGAGGCACTGAGATTCTATTCGGCGGGACTCCTGATGGAGGCCGATTAGTTGTCGGAATCGGTCGATCTTTGGCGTTTGTGCTTGGTGCCAGTTTCTCTTTGACAGTTGGACAACTTGGGATGAGAATCGCTGTTGAATCCAACATCCGAGTTG